>VXSC01000042.1 GCA_009838195.1 Rhodothermaceae bacterium
AAATACATAGCGCCCCGTAGCCTTATCTGACGGCCGTCCTACTATACCAGGGGAGTGAGAGATTCGAGGTTCCCTCTCCATTCTGTCCAAGTAGGGTTGGATAATTCAGGTAGTGTGTCGGGATTTGGGGCCTAAACTTCTAGTTCAGTAGGTTGAGACCGATCCCTTAGAGTTCGACAAAAATATATTCAGTTCCAAGGGCTTATATTGGTCATTACCTGTTACCGGGTGGCGTTTGACTCTGATGGATTCAACTTTGGCTATGAGTTTTGCCAAGAAACAACAGTCCGAGTGATCGGTTACTGCACCGGCTAGATGGAAGAGAATTTTCTTACTGATTTTCTCGTGCCACTATTCATGGCGAGGATAAGAGTACATCGCTTAGATCAATACATGTTGGAGTGATCGTATGTACATAGCATGATGGACACAGACACTTAGAAAAAACCTGGGGGTAATCAATAGACACTGATGAAAAATCTATACTACTTCGTTGCCGGCTTGCTTGTAGTAATGGCGGGAGTTTTGCCGGTGAAGGCACAAGAGTGGGGGAGCATTCAAGGTACCGTTTATGTAACCGATGATGCGACAATTGTTACCGATGCTACGGTTACGCTGGTTGGTTTGAATTACTCACAGCGGGTTGACGAAGCGGGGCGGTTTGTTTTTGAAGAGGTGCCGGCAGGTTCGGTACTTCTGCGTGTTGAAAGCCCTCTTTGGGGACGAAATTCAGAGAGAATCACAGTGGTTGCAGGCGAGACCATCGAAGTGGATATTGAAGTTCTGCTACATGTACATCTTGAGGAGATGATTATTACGGCAGGGCCGACAGCCCTGACGCGTTCGGAGCTGGTCAATCCAGTGAGTGTCTTGACAGAAAGTGACCTTTTTGAATCGGATGGAGTCAGTCTTGGAGAGTCCTTAAAGAACCAACCGGGCATGGCATCCACCTATTTTGGTCCCGGGGCCAGCCGCCCGATAATCGGTGGAGTGGGAGGCAGCAGAGTCAAGGTTCTTCAGCACGGCTTAGCGATCGGTGACGCGAGTGATCAAAGTGAAGATCATGCCGTGGGTGCAGATGCTTTTGATGCCAAACGAATTGAAATTATCCGAGGGCCGGCAACGCTCCTGTACGGAAGCGATATCACGGGTGGGGTGGTAAATATCCTTGATGGGCGGGTTCCTAATGAGCGTCCGGTGAATCGCATTGAGGGAATGGTGATGGGAAGGGGCGGGCTAGGTTCCAATGAACGAGGAGGTGGTGGGAGCCTTACGGGTGCATTCGGGAATGTTGTTTGGCGTGCTCATGGCTTATTACGTGAAACAGGGGACGTCTCCACACCATCATTTAACCCCGAAGGAGATCACGAGGAGCATGATCATGAAGATGAGGAGCATGGAGACGATGAACACGATGATCATGACGATGAAGAGCATGGCGAGGAAGAGCTTGAAATGGTAGACCATATCGAAAACTCAAGCACCTCGCTGGGGCGAGGATCCTTTGGCATGTCCTGGCTCGGTAGGCGTGGCTATGTCGGAGCTGCTGTTAGCTTTCACAATTCAGACTACGGTGTTCCTGGACATGCGCATGGGGCACATGAGGAAGAGCATGAAGAGCATGAGGAGGATGAACATCATGACGAGGACCATCTTGATGAGGAAGAGCACGATGAGCACGAAGACGAACATGGTCACGAGGAAGAAGAAGGGGAAGTATCCATTGACCTGAACTCCGTGACTTACGATATAGAGGGAGCTTATCGCTTTGGTGATGGGGCCGTTGAGGGCCTGCGCTTCAGATTTGGCGTTGCCGATTATCAGCACACCGAACTCGAGCACCTGGAATCAGGATCGGAAGAGATCGGGGTCGTATATGAGAATAATCAGTGGGAGGGACGCGTTGAGGTGGATCATTCACTCCATCGGTCTACGAAAGGGACTGCAGGAGTACAAATGAAACGGCGTGATCTGGCAACCCCCACGGGAAGCCACTCAAGTTTGCCTGCAACCCTGTCCACTCAGGTGGGCATCTTTGCGATGGAGCGGATTAATTTGGGCTCACTGAGACTGGAACTCAGCGGTCGAATGCAGTGGCAGTCTCATGACCCTGATGGCAAGGCTTCGAGGTCATTCTCATCCCTGAGTCTGGGTGGAGGGGCAAATTATGAATTGAGCGAGCAACTGTCATTCTCATTGAGCCTTGCACGCGCGGCAAAGGCTCCAAGTACAACGGAACTGTATTCGGATGGATTACACACGGCTATACGTTCTGTAGAAATAGGGAATGAAAACCTTGAAGTTGAGGTGACGAACAATGTTACGATTTCTGGATTTCTCAATACGGAGCCTGTACATGTGACATTGACGGGATACTTGAATCAATCGGACAATTTTATCTATCATGCACCGACAGGTATGATGGAAGAGGGGAATCCGGTTCTTCAGACTGCTCAGGCGGAAGCCAGAATTACAGGGCTGGAAGTAGATGCAGACATAGAGGTGTTCCACAGTGGGAATACTCACGTTATACTTGGGCTGATGGGAGATTACGTAAACGGCCAACTTACATCCCAAGATGATTATCTGCCCCGTATTCCGCCGTTACGCCTGGGAGCTTCGCTGCAGTATTCGGTAAATAATTTTGTGGCGAATCTATCTGTGAGACGGATTGCCAGCCAAGAGCGGGTGTTTTCGATGGAAGAACACACGGACGGCTACACCATGATTGATGCCAAAGTACGTTATCGGTTGATCACGGGTTCTATGGCTCAAAGCATCTCTTTGCAGGGCTTGAATCTCGGCAATACGTTAGCCAGAGCACATACTTCGTTCCTGAAAGAGACTGTGCCGCTACCGGGCCGTGATATACGCTTGACGTATGCCATTCATTTCTAGTCCAAACGATTGTATCTGCAGGCCAGCCCAATCAATGCATTGTGTGATTTAGTGACGAGTATATCGTCAGAGATCCATTCGACTCGATCATATTAACTGCCGGGGCAGGAAGACATTGAATGATCTTCGGCTCGGTGGCTAGGGTGGGTGTGTTGACTCCAAGGTGTCATGCTGGTTGGTGATTAGCCAGGAGTCTTCATGCAGGGGGTCATGTATACGATTGTGTGAATTGTCATACGTCGCGGTCGACCCTATTGATTTGTCTGCTTTTGGCTGAGGCTGGACATCGTTGAGCATTGGTTCAGCTAGTTTGTCTAATTGTTGGTCAAATCCCCGATGTATTCCTCGGCCCGTTTGCGATTTCCACTCTTTGGGGATAACTTCACCAGATACCAAAACAATGCATCTCGCTCATCCTACTCAGTACCTCCCACGGAAAGAGTGTTGGATTCTGTAAAGTTTTGTCATGATTTTTGGGCATCGTTCAAACAATTGGCTTTGCGTTTGCGTTGACGTGGCTTTCCTAGAAAACCTGCTTGCTGATTTTTATGCATCGTACGAGATTGACTATCCCGATTATCCTTGTAACCCTGGTGCTTGGGTGTGGAGGTTCGGAGGGTCCTAGCCCAGGATCTGACGAATATACCAGCGTCGTCAGTGCTTTCTACGCAGGAGTATCTGCGATGGAGGTGGGTGAAGACCTGCGTGCCAATGCGAAGCTGACATTGGTCACGGAACTCGCTCCCAGAGAGCCAGCTGCCTGGGCAAACCTGGCATTGATGGCGATGCGCCGGAATGAACTGGATGTGGCAACGGGGCATTTGGCACACGCCTTGCAACTAGACTCAACAAATAGCGAAATCCTGCTTTTAGCCGCAGCTCACGCACGGATGATGGATGATGACTCTGCGCAAGTACGATATCTGCGCAGGGCCGTATTGGTTGATTCACTGAACGTGCGTGCACTCTTTGAACTGATTGAGCTGCTTCCTGAGGGCTCGGATGAAAGCAGGTCATTGACGAATCAGCTCGTCACTGCTGCTCCGGGAAATACCTCCGTTGTGCTCAAGCGGCTTCAGCAATCAGTTTCCCTGGGTACCTTGGATCTTGAACTGCTGAATGAGCTCAGCTCCTATGCATGGGGCGAAGGGGTAGACGAGCAGATTGAACTGCTCAGAAATTCAGCCCTAGAGGAAGACACCGCAATTCAAATAGCAATTCTTCGCAATATTTTGCTCAGCGAGCCACAGTACCGCCAGGATTTGGCAGAGGTACGCGTATCAATTGAGCGAGTGGGGGATCCGGTCACGCGGTTTATCCGATTACTGAATCCTTCTTCGTTTCCTGCACCACGAGATGACTCGCTGCAGATTGTAGTGGATCAGCAGCTGGTTACCTCAGACTCATCCCAAGGATGGATTTCCGCGATTGCACTAGGGAATGCTGCGTTACCGGCAATTTTTTATGCTGGGATGGATTCCGTCAGGACGCTCCGTCAGGAAGCGTGGGAAGCTCCCCGTGTAAGTGGACATGATGCTGGTATAGGGATGGATTACGACTTTGATTTCAGGACGGATCTGGTTTTGGCTGGCGCTGGGGGATTGCGACTGTTACGTCAGGATTCGCTGGAACAGTTTACGGATGTAACAAGCGAATTGAATTTGAGCGCAACCCTCACTGGTGCGGCCTATACAGGGGTATGGGCGGCAGATATTGATTTGGAAGGAGACATTGATCTGGTTCTGAATGATGCCGAAAACGGATTACTGACGCTTCGCAATAATGGGGATGGCACACTTGAGCGCGCACAATGGTTCTCAGTCGATTCCGGTATCCATGCATTTGCTTGGGCTGATCTGGACCAGGATGGAGATCCCGACGCGGCGTTGATCGATTCCGAAGGACGGTTGAGGGTGCTGGCGAATGAGCGGCAGGGCCAATTCATCTCCATTCAGAATCCCATTGAAGACCTCACCCTTCTGGATGTAACGGTTTCTGACAGCAACAGTGATGGCAGGATAGAAATTTTGGCACTTACAGATATCGGACAAATCCTTCGTGTTACTCTGGGGAACGAGCCAGCCGTAGACGTACTGTTCGAGGCGGCTTTACATGCAGCAGGAACACAGCTTCTTACTGGAGACCTGGATAATAACGGAGGAACTGATATCGTAGTAACCACAAATGGTCAGTCTCAGATTCTCCTGCAGGATCATGATTACGCATTCTATTCGTACGGGGCTTCAGTGGACTTGGAAACATACGCACTAAGTGCTACGCGGTTTGCGGGGCAACTGGATATGGTCGGTCTAAGTGACGACCGCCGTCCTGTGCGCTATGGAATCTTGACATCGAAAGGATACCACTGGAAACAGATTCAACCCCGTGCTGCACAGGCGGTAGGAGATCAACGCATCAACTCATTTGGAATTGGTGGGGAGGTTGAGATCCGTGCAGGGCTCCTGTACCAGAAGCAACCCATCACCCAACCGATTGTGCATTTTGGGCTTGGAGAGCAGTCGCTTGCAGATGTTGCACGTATTACATGGCCCAATGGATCGGTGCAAGCGGAATTTGATCTTTTGTCGGACGAGATTGTCAGTGCGACCCAACGTTTGAAAGGATCCTGTCCGTGGCTCTTTACCTGGAATGGAGAAGAAGTAATGTTTGTTACAGACTTCATCTGGCGCTCTCCTCTCGGACTTCGGATCAATGCACAGGAGACTGCGGGGGTGATGACTACGGAAGACTGGGTCAAGATCAAGGGAGATCAGCTGCAGCCTCGGAGTGGGTACTATGATGTGCGGATAACCGCAGAGTTATGGGAGACTCATTTTTTCGATCACGTATCTCTGATGGTTGTGGATCATCCTGTTGGTACGGAGATCTTTGTGGATGAGCGATTTGCCTTTCCTCCACCAGAGTTGAAAATCCATCTTACCTCTGAGCTCATGCCCATTGTGGGGGCATGGAATGACCAAGGCCAGGATATACTGGAAACCGTACTTGTCCAGGATGAGCGTTATGCGGATTTCTTTGGACGCGGTGACTATCAAGGTATTACCAGAGATCATTATCTGGAAGTAGAAATCAACGAAGAGACCCCGCAGGATGCCTGGCTAGTTGCCAGGGGCTGGATTCGACCAACGGACAGCTCCATCAATGTCGCCATCAGTCAGGGAGCGCATTCCCCTCCAAGCGGATTGCGTTTGGAAGCCCAACTGCCCGATGGGTCCTGGAAAGTGGTACATGCGAATTTGGGGTTCCCGAGTGGCAAGTCCAAAACTGTCCTGATTGATTTGGCCCCGGTGGCAAGGAGTTCAGGTGCCCAGCGGCTGCGTTTACATACGAACATGGAGATCTATTGGGATGCATTGTACACAGCTGCAAAGCTGGATGACTCGGCCTTGCAGGTGACGCATATGCTCCCTGAAAGTGCAGACCTCAGGTATCGCGGTTTCTCGATCGTGAATGAAGAAGATCGGTCTTCCCCCGAACTGCCCGCATACAATACGTTGAGTGGTACCGCTCAGATCTGGCGAGACCTTGTTGGCTACCATACGCGTTTTGGGGACGTTCTGCCACTGCTAGTGCAGGTGGACGACCGCTATGTCATCATGAATGCGGGAGACGAAATGTTGCTACAGTTTTCGGAGATGGATCCGACAGCAACAGATCAAGAGAGAGATTTTGTTCTGATTGGGGATGGCTGGGTAAAGGACGGTGACTATAACACCACCTTCTCCAAGACGCTCCGTCCATTACCTTCACATGCAGATCCTACGTATGATGAGATTCCAGGAAGATTAAAGGATGATCCGGTTTACCAGCGCTATTCTTCAGACTGGTTGGACTATCATACCAGATATGTGGTGCCGGAGAGTCACGCGAAAGGGCTCGCATTTCCCAACGAGAGGGATAATCCCTGACCACGGGTTCGGAGCCTCTGAGACACAACGGTAGTTCTGTTCGGAATTTCACAGTCATGTGTGTGCTCTGCTCTGAATGCCGATATAATGTGTAGATTGTGCATTATTGGAGTCGTCAATCAAACCTCCGTTCCTGTGAAGGGTGGGGTGAAGTTGAATGTCGTTCGTCGTTGGATTGTCCAAAGTTAAAGACTGAACGAAGGTCTCGGCTCCACATAAAATACAGCGCAATCTCATGATAAAAAGTACTTAAGGATGCCCCTTGCTGATTTACGTGGCCAAGCTACGATCCACACGGGAGAAGATCTGATCTCCCACTTAAAGTCCTTTGAATTGGAGCCCAAATTTTCTGCGGGGATCTGGTTCTTTTCGCCGGCCGATTCAAGATTTCACGCCAAATACAAGCCGGATGAATCCATTGAGGCTCGACTGGAGATCGCAGCATCATTGAAGGACTACGGCCTACATGCTCTGGAAGCACATTATCCGAACGAAATCAATGAGGACAATCTGTCCCTCTGGAAAGGCTTTACCCGGGATACGGGGATTCGACTTTTGACGGTCATTCCGCTGTTATTCTATGATCCTGAATTCGAATTTGGTTCTCTCTCAAACCCTGACGACGGGATGCGTCAGATGGCGATTGATAGAACAGCACGTTCATTACGCTTAGGACAGGAATTGGGATGCGATTTTTCGGTCGTATGGCCTGGAATTGATGGCTATGAAAATCCTTTTGGCATTCACATGGCCCGTATGCGCCAAAGGTTTGCCGAGGGATTGGCAGAGGCACTAGATGCAGCTCCGGGATCACGGATTGCCTTTGAGCCAAAGCCATACGAGCCGAGGGGACGAATTCTCTATAGTTTGACCCCGGAAGGCGTACTGCTCGGGAAGCAGGTTGAAGAAATGCTGGAACATCCAGACAATCGAAACCTGCTCGAGGAAGGCCATAAACTGGTTTGCATGAATCCTGAAATTGGACACCTGCTCATGGGATTTGAAGACATTGCCTATGCGTTGAGTTGGCCATTATCCGAGGGACGTCTAGCTCATACACACTGGAATAGTCAGCCGTTGGGGAATTATGATCAGGATCTGAATGTTGGCCTGATCTCACCGGAGCAAATGGAAGCCGGCCTCTATGTTCTAAAGATGCATGGTTATGAGGGTTGGTATGGCCTGGATATTAATCCAGAGCGCATGCCGGTTGATGTGGCGCTCAAGATCTCAATGGATGCCTTGCGCGCTGCTTGTGATCGGGTGAATCACCTTGACCATGAACTTATTGTTGAGGCGGTTGAGACTCCAGATCAGCACAGAGGTTTGTTAGAGGCGTACATGGTACGTGCGAGGGCTCCACGGAACACAGTCCTTCCTCCAATGAGTGACACACTGGCATCATCGCGGAATTAGGGCAAGGAAAAACAACTTGTCTAGGCAACTCGTCACGATGTCCCCGCGATTGGCATCCTGACGGTGGTTTGGTTTGGTGTTGTGTGGTGTATAATCCGCAACCGCTCAATTAGAAAGTGGGTCTACGTCCGCTTGCCCGAGCCGTCAATCCCTTCAAACGCCAGTAACATGCTCACATGCTGCGCCGATAACGACCACCCACGCGAAACAGTGCCTCAGTAATCTGCCCTAGTGAACACCACCGCACTGTGTCCATAAGTTCTGCAAATAAATTGCCTCCATTGTGGGCCGTGTTCATGAGTTTATCCAAGGCTGCCTGTGATCGATGTCGATTCCGCAACTGAAATGCCTTGAGGCCAGCAATCTGATGCTGCTTTTCGTCATCCGAGGATCGCATTAGTGATTGTTTATCTTGGACGGGCTGAGTGCGCGGCAGGAAAGTATTGACCCCAATCACTGGCAATGCACCAGATTGCTTTTGGCGCTCATAGTGCAAAGACTCCTCTTGAATCTTGCTACGCTGATACATTAGCTCCATGGCTCCTAGTACACCTCCCCGTGTATTGATCCGTTCAAATTCAAGCAGGACTGCCTCCTCCACTAAATCAGTCAGTTCATCAACGATAAAGGATCCTTGCAGCGGATTTTCATTTTGGGCCAAACCAAATTCCTCGTTAACGATACGCTGGATTGCAATTGCACTGCGGACGCTCTCTTCTGTTGGTGTCGTTAATGCTTCGTCATAGGCATTCGTGTGTAGGCTATTGCAGTTGTCATATATCGCAAGTAGTGCTTGTAAAGTTGTCCGAATGTCATTGAAACTGATTTCCTGAGCGTGGAGGCTGCGGCCGGATGTCTGAACATGATACTTCAGTTTTTGACTTCGCTCATTTGCTCCGTATCGCTGCCGCATGGCTATAGCCCAAATACGACGGGCTACGCGGCCAATGACTGCGTACTCAGCATCCATCCCATTCGAGAAAAAGAAGGACAAATTGGGCGCAAAGTCATCAATATGCAGCCCGCGGCTCAAGTAGTACTCCACATAGGTAAATCCATTCGCCAGCGTAAAAGCAAGTTGCGTAATTGGGTTGGCTCCGGCCTCCGCAATATGGTACCCGGAAATGGATACCGAATAAAAATTACGGACCTGTTCCTGCGTAAAATATTCCTGGATATCGCCCATCATGCGCAGTGCCAGCTCAGTAGAGAAAATGCACGTATTTTGAGCTTGGTCTTCCTTTAGGATATCCGCTTGCACAGTGCCCCGAACAGTCTGTATTGCTTCGCGACAGATTCGCTCGAACTCCATGTCCTCCAACACGCCCCACTCGACGAGCTCTTTGGAGGAGGTACCCAAAAGACCGAGACCACTACCGTCATGCCCCGCAGGAAAATCCGTTTCATATCCCTCAGGCCCAAAGGGGATGTAATGAGGCCGGTTTGATTCCAGTTTGTTGTTTATCACTTTCTGGGCCTTCTCCCAGCGCCCCGAATCACGAAGAAAAAACTCGGTTGCCTGATCAATCACACTATTGAAAAACAGGGCCAAGACCACAGGCGCCGGACCATTGATGGTCATAGATACACTGGTCTCCGGATTGCAAAGATTAAATCCGCTGTAGAGTTTCTTAATGTCATCCAGCGTTGCCACTGACACTCCCGCGTTTCCCACTTTACCATAAATATCAGGCCGCTTACGGGGGTTAAATCCGTAAAGTGTCACGGAGTCAAAAGCCGTTGAAAGCCGGTGGGCGGACGTACCTTGGCTCACTACATGGAACCTGCGATTGGTTCGCTCCGGACATCCCTCTCCCGCGAACATCCGTGTCGGCGCTTCAAACCTTCGTTTGAAAGGATACACGCCCGCCGTAAACGGAAAATAGCCAGGTAGATTTTCTTTCAGAGCAAAATTCAGTCGCGCGCCTTGGTCGGCCACTGCGGGCAAGGCTATACGTGGAATCTTGGTATTGGACAAAGACTGGACAAATAGCGGAACGTTGATATCGCGATCACGCACCGTGTAGGTATACGTTTCCTTCCGATACTTATCGGCCCATTCATCCCAATTGGTCAGGATATTTCTGCACCGACTATCCAAGCGTTCCCACCAGTGGGCCTCCATCATGCTAAGGCGCGTGCACAATTCTTCGGCATCAGCAGGATTCCAAGCCTTTACCTGAGCTTTCGTCCCTCTCACCTGTCCCCATTTGCGGGCACAAGTGACTTGGCTGTGCACCCAATCATGGTAATCCCGGATCGAGTCACAGATCTCACCCAAATAGCGTTGGCGCTGGGCCGGTATAACCGTATCGCTGTTGTGAGAGGCCGGATTTTCCCCCATAGACGTCGTGTATTTAAAATTGCATTTCTCACGCAGCAGGGCAACCAAATCCGAATACAGTGCCGTCACACCCGGATCATTAAAACTGGAGGCCGTGGTGGGATAAACCGGCATGGTGTCAGGAGTCTGGTCAAATGCCGTCCGATTGCGCTGGACTTGTTTGCGGACATCACGCAGGGCATCCATGCTACCTCTGTGATCGTACTTGTTGAGCACGACAAGGTCGGCCACATCCAGCATACCAATTTTTTCCAGCTGTGTCGCCGCACCATAATCAGAGGTCATTACATACAGCGTTATGTCCGCCAAATCGGCAATTTCTGTGTCACTTTGCCCAACACCAGCCGTTTCAACTATAATTAAATCGAATTTAGCTTTGGAGCAGGCCATTATGCTTCCCAGTAGTGCCTCGCTGGTAGCACGATGCGCTCGCCTTGTGGCTAGACTACGCAAGAATGCTCGCCCCTTGGCTTTCGGACCATAGAGGGCATTCATCCGAATCCTGTCGCCCAGCAATGCGCCCCCGGAACGCCGCTGTGTAGGATCCACGGACAAAATCGCCACGCTTACCTCATTTATGTCTTCAAGCAGACGAAGAACAAGCTCATCGGCGAGTGTAGACTTGCCAGCGCCACCTGTTCCCGTAATCCCGACAACCACTGCACGGTCTGGACATTCTATTTCATTAGAAGGCTGCAATTCTGCATGGGTAAGTTGGCGGGCCAACTTATCAAATGGGAGTTTACCCACCGGTTTGGAAGTGACTGGAAAATCGCAGGCCTTGAGTATAATATTGATCATATCCTGTAGACCAAGCCGCATCCCATCCCGAGATGTGAACACACGTGTCACCCCCATAGCATGCAACTGCCTGACCTCGTCCGGGGCAATCACACCACCGCCACCCCCAAAGACTTTTATGTGCGCCGCTCCGCGCGCATCCAGTTCCGCAAGCAGATAGCCGAAGTATTCCAGATGGCCACCCTGGTATGAAGACACTGCTATCCCCTGCACATCCTCTTGCAAAGCTGTTTCCAAGACTTCTTGCACAGATCGATTATGTCCAAGATGAATTACCTCTGCTCCAGAAGCCTGCAGTACGCGCCGGATGATGTTAATGGCGGCATCGTGCCCGTCAAATAGACTCGCTGCCGTAACAATCCGAATAGAATTAGACGCTCGGTACGGTGTTACTTGCGCTGGACGCTCCATTGACTACCACGAATAAGGATACAGTGAAGAAGCCCACTTGGTCTGTTTACCCTAGATTGGGGACCATGTTCGAATGGATCCAAACCCAAGGAATGGTTCAAACACGATCAATACGTAACAACTGGCAAAAGAAAAATATCACATCCCATATCCGCAACCACTACTGTTTCGCCGCACTGATAAGCTGTCTGCATGCGTTGTCGTCAGGCTACAAAGGGTACTTATTCCATTAACACAACAGGGGGGATTCAAATTGGATCACCCCAAGAACCCACGAATCGTCGCATTGAAAATCTACAGTCTTAGATCATGGATAGGGCATGCTGGGGATAGCTGAACTAGGTCATTTGAAGAGTTCGGATTGGGTACGAGTACGAACGAAGTTGTCGGATTCGCTCTGCCTCGGCGAACCATCAACCTGGTAGATCAAAAGGAAATTCCCTCTAACATGGCATTCAATGTACCCTCAGCGTGCGGTCCGTGCGTTCGGGACTGAGCGAGGCCTCAAAGGACAGTGACTTTATGCATCTTTATCCGATCCTCCTGAATCGCTATGGTGATTAGCGTAGGTTTTGCCGCATCCTCTCAACTTCAATTCCCCCAGTTATCGTCTTCACAGGGTTGCGGCTAAATATCTAATTCCCCTTAGTTTACCCGGGCTTTCAGGTCAAATTTGGGAATCTCAACCAAGAACTTATCGCCACCTTCCGTCTCCATCGTGTAGTTGCCCTCCATGCTCCCCTCAAAGGAGTTGAGGATGCAGAAGCTATTATAGTGGTAGGATTCTCCCGGATGAATGAGAGGTTGTTGACCAACAACTCCTCTTCCCTCAACCTCTCTGGGAGCTTGGTCCTTTTCCTGGATATTCCAGTATCTTCGAAGAAGCCGGACTGGATTGCGTCGGTGGTTCGTAATCATTACATAGTAGGCAAATGCAAACCGGTCCAGAAAATAGCTTGATTCTGCGTCGAGATAGACAGGCGACACCGTGACCGAAATATCCTCAGTGACCGAAGTATAGTGAAGCATATCAATCAGGGTGTTTCATGTTATAACAGGTATTCCCGCCCACAGTATACGCAGCACGCGGGGATTATAACCCAAAACGAACCATGCTCGCACGAAACGTTTCCACAAAGCAGTGGGTACACGGACACGACAGTTTGGGACGTGACCCATCCCGTCACTTATCGTAACATCATGCCCAGCGATGCCACGCTCGTAATGGATTGTAACCCAAATTCGGATGCTTGTTCAGGGACACGTATGCATATCAGCATCCGTTCCCGATTGCGAGGCAATCCCGCGATCAGGGCATCGGGCATTGAAACACCGAAAAGAACAAGGGTGCACGATTCATTTTAGGTATATTTACCTCAACACGCGGACCCACAAGCAGTTGAATATTGCAGTAACGTTGACGAAACCGTTGAAGTACTGGAAGTCTAATGGAGGATGATTCTGTAAATATCACCACCGAAACAAAATCTGTAAAATCCCTCAGCGAAGCAACCGTGCTTTTTGCGGGGGATTCCGGTGATGGGATGCAGTTGACTGGTTCCCAGTTCACTTTGGCGACAGCTTTTGCACAGAATGATCTGGCAACCTTGCCGGATTTTCCGGCGGAAATCCGTGCACCAGCCGGGACGACCTACGGTGTGAGTGGCTATCAACTGCATTTTGGTTCGGTCAACGTTCGAACTCCGGGCGATGAGGTCGATTTGCTCGTAGCGATGAATCCGGCGGCGTTGAAAGTCAACCTATCGCGTGTTCGACGCGGTGGAGCTATCGTGATCAATGTGAACGCATTCAAACCCCATAACCTGAAACTTGCAGGATATGGGGATACCAACCCTTTGGAAGATGAAGAGCTGCGGAAGAACTACCGGGTCTTTGAGGTTGAATTGTCACGGATGACCGAGGAGGCGCTCAAGGACTTTGGTCTGGACAAGAAAGTTGTTGATCGTAGCAAAAATATGTTCGCGCTGGGACTGACGCTATGGCTGTACTCACGCCCACTTGAACCCGCGCTGGACTGGTTGTCTCACAAGTTTGCCAGTCTTCCTGAGCTTCTGAATGCGAACATACATGTATTGAAGAAAGGATTTCATTACGGCGAAACCACGGAAGACTTTATTATTCAATACAAGGTTGCCCCCGCACGGCTCGAACCAGGGGTTTACCGTGCGATCCGTGGCGTAGAGTCTCTTGCTCTGGGATTGGTTGCAGCCAGCAATAAAAGCAACCTTGACCTGTTCTACAGCAGTTACCCTATCACGCCCGCTTCGGATCTACTTCATCAGTTAAGCAGGCATAAGAATTTTGGTGTAAAAACCTTCCAGGCTGAAGATGAAATTGCCGCAATCGGTGCAACAATCGGGGCCAGTTTTGGTGGGAATTTGGGAGTCTGTGCGACCAGCGGACCCGGGTTGACGCTCAAGGCGGAGGGGATTGGATTGGCAGTGATGATGGAACTGCCGATGGTAATTATTAACGTGCAGCGAGGGGGGCCATCGACTGGACTGCCAACCAAGACGGAACAGAGTGATCTTCTTCAGTGCATGTATGGTCGCAATGGAGAAGCGCCATTGCCGGTCATTGCTGCGTCGACCCCTGGAGATTGCTTCCACGCGGCGTATGAGGCTTGTCGCGTAGCCGTGCGCCATATGACCCCCGTAATTCTGTTAGCTGATGGATATGTGGCAAATGGCTCTGAGCCCTGGCGCATTCCATCAACCAAGGATTTAGAGGATTTCTCGATTTCCTTCGCAAACAAACCCAACCAAATGGTAGATGGTCAGAAGACATTTCTCCCGTATCTGCGCGATGAGGCAACGCTTGCAAGGCCGTGGGCAAAGCCCGGCACGCCGGGTTTGGAGCATCGCTTAGGTGGTCTAGAAAAGCAGCACGAGACGGGAGAAGTCTCCTATGATCCCGAGAATCACGAATTCATGACGAACCTTCGTGCAGACAAAGTGATGAGGGTTGCTCAGTTCATTCAGCCGATTGAGATATATGGTGATTCTGAGGGGGACATTCTTATTATTGGATGGGGCTCAACCGAGGGCGCGATCAAGACAGCGGTAGATCGATTGAGGGATCATGGACTGAAGGCAGGGACCGTGCAACTACGCTATATTAATCCGCTGCCATCGGATCTGGGAGGCGTGCTGGGACATTTTGAGCATCACTTGGTCCCTGAATTGAACAAGGGACAGATGGTTCGTATTCTGCGAGATCGTTTCCTGTTGCCGTTTGCTGGCCTGAATAAGATTCAGGGCCAACCGTTCAAGGCAAGTGAGATCGTAGATGCTGCTCTTCACCACTGTAAAAAACATCATTGATGCCGACCTTACCTCCCTCTAGAAAGCCAACCTTGCCGCCAGGTCGTGGGCCGCGGAGGCCAGGTCCGTCGAAGCCCAGAATTGATCGCAAAGCCTTCGCGAGCGATCAGGACGTACGATGGTGTCCAGGTTGCGGAGACTATGCAATTCTGGCCAGTGTTCAGCGATTGATGCCACAACTGGAAGTAAAACGGGAAAAAGTTGTATTCATCAGCGGGATTGGCTGCTCGAGTCGGTTTCCCTACTATATGAACACGTACGGAATGCATTCCATTCACGGACGTGCTCCAACCGTGGCTACTGGATTGAAGGCCTCGCGACCAGATCTCGATGTTTGGCTTGTGACGGGTGACGGGGACGCCTTGTCCATTGGAGGCAACCATTTGATTCATATACTGCGCCGGAACGTGAACTTACAGATTCTGCTCTTCAATAATCAGATCTATGGCTTGACGAAGGGACAGTACAGTCCGACGAGCGAGATTGGGAAAGTGACCAAGAGTAGCCCGTTTGGGTCGATTACGCCCCCGTTTAATCCACTTTCACTTGCTTTGGGTGCCTCCGCTTCTTTCGTAGCAAGAACAGCGGATCGGGATACCAAACATTTGACTCAAATACTTCGGCGTGCACATGCGCATAAAGGGAGTGCATTCATTGAGATTTATCAGAATTGCAATATCTATAACGACGGTGCTTTCTTTGAATTCACGGAAAAGGCAACGAAGCCAGATCGAACCATCTACCTTGAGCACGGCAAACCTATGTTGTTTGCGAAGGAAACCAAGGGGGTCCGGTTGGATGGATTCAACCCTGTTGTCTTTGACCTCGATGCAGGACATTTCTCGGCAGAGGATGCCATTGTTTATGACGAAAACAGTCTGGAGCTTTCGGGGATCATAAGCCGGATGTCTCAGCAACCAGATATGCCACGCCCGTTTGGTGTCCTTTTCCGTGAAGAACGGCCTACGTATGAGCAGCGCTTACAGGAGCAGATCACCACTGTGACAGAAAAGCGTGGTCCAGGAGACCTGGATGCACTCTTGCATGCTGCAGATACTTGGACCATCTCGTAGCACGAGGCTTCAATGAAACGATCCCGGTTGCAACTGGGAACCTCTTCTTTGGTCGTCGCCGCCTTCGTGGGTCCCGGCACAGTCTTGACGTGTGCGACTGCAGGGATTGAATTTGGTTACGCGCTGGGATGGGTCTTGTTATTTTCTGTTTGTGCTACATTCATCCTTCAATCCTTCACAGCCGGGGCGGGAATTTTATCCGGTCTCGGTATGGGAGAGGCACTCCGCAGGTATACGCAGGATTCGTCAGTACGGTGGGTGGTGATTTCATTGGTTGTTCTGGGACTCTGGGCGGGTACTGCAGCATTTGAGACGGGGAATATTGCGGGGGCGGTAGCGGGTATGAGTAGCCTGATGGCGGTACCGGACGGTGTATTGGTGCTTCTGGTCGGCGGGCTGGCCGCAATCGTGCTCTATTTGGGGCTGCGTACTGCAACCAGAGTGTTGGCGGGCTTGGTTTTGTTAATGAGTGTGGTATTTCTGGTCACGATGTTTTTGGCACCTGTTGATTGGCAACAGGCATTTCAGGGGTTGATTCTTCCAAGAATTCCAGAAGGTGGACTGGTACGCACGATTGCACTAGTAGGCACAACCGTTGTTACGTACAACCTTTTCTTGCATGGGAGTGCCGCCAAAAAATACTGGACTGGCTTTGATTCGCAGTTTGCCTGGCGGCGTGAGTTGACGGGGATGGCTATTTTCCTGCCTCTGGGAGGGATTGTTTCGATTGCAATCCTACTTGCGGGTGCAACACTAGAGACTGGTTCTGTGGGATCCGTTGCAGCAATTGCTCCAGTCATCCGACCAGCAGCTGGTCCATTTGCGGAGTTGCTTTTTGGGGTTGGACTCTTTGCAGCGGGGATCACTTCCGCAGTCACGGCGCCGTTAGCAGCGGGATGTGGAGTCCGCGAAATTTTTGGATGGCCGGATGATCCCAAACACGCCGGGTTCCGTTTGGTCTGGGTTTCCGTTTTGCTCACCGGGATGGGCTTTGCATTTTATGGGCGCAATCCCTTGGAAATCATTATTGCTGCGCAGGCAGCGAACGGGCTATTGTTGCCCTTCATTGCCGGGTTTGTTCTGCTATTGGCAACCAGGCAAAAGGCAGTTGTGATGCCGCGGTGGTATTTGGGTCTCGGAATTCTAGTGACGCTGATCTGCGCCGTACTGGGTGTGCGAACACTCTTGTGGGTCTGGGGGCAATTGAATTAATTGTCGTCTCCAAACACTTTATTGAGCTCACGAATTCTTTTGCGCTCTGTCCAAGCGGCAACGATGATGGATCCTTCGTAGAGTAGATACAGCGGTAGGGCAGCAGCAAACATAGAGAAGGGATCCGCAGGAGTCACGATCGCACCAATGATGAAAACGCTCAAAAACGCATACTTGCGAACCGCACGTAGACGTTTGGGGGTTGCAATGCCTAGTTTTGTGAGGAAGTAAATCACAACCGGGAGCTCGAAAAGGATGCCGGCTCCAAAAGCCCACCAGGTGACACTGCTGAAATACCGGGTGATATCAAATTCGTTGTGGACAATATCAGAGATTATAAAATTGCTGAAAAAATTGAGTGCCAGAGGAGTAATGACTAGATATCCGAACAGAATCCCGACAACAAAAAAGAATGTTGCGAAGGCCGCAATAAATTTCATGCCAGCCTTTTCCTTTGGATAGAGTCCCGGCTCAATAAATTTCCAGACATAGTAGATGAGAATCGGCGAGCCGGCGACAAGCCCCACTGCCATCACAATACCTACAAGCGCAAAGAACTGGCCGGTCACCGTACGGTTTTGTAGATGCAGGTCGGCGAAGTCAAGGCCTAGGAGCTGATAGGTGATAAAGTCCGATTTGGCAGGACCCATGAGGATCACGTCTACGACCCAATCATGGAAGATTGCCGCGACAATGGTCATGAGAACCACTCCGCCGACTCCTTTGATAATGGTCCAGCGCAGATCCTCAAGGTGATCCAGAAAGGACATTTCACTGCCTTCTGGTAGCTCTTCTTCTCGCGGCTCAGCGACGGCCTGCGTCTCTGCTTGTTGAATCGCAGTAGAGGCTTTTGCGGTCTTGCTACGTCGAAATAGTCTTCGCCAATTGAAGCCCATTATCCTTAAACGCGAACAGCCGAGTCAGAACTCCCCGTATTTTTTTGGTTGAGCGCCAACTCCATCAGTGTATCAACCCACAACCCTTCTTTTTCAAGCTTTGCCCGTCCATTGCCCCAGGTGAATTCAAAGATTGTAAAGAATCCTATCACCTTAAATCCTTCCCTTCTGAGTTGATGAAGTGCACGGAGTGCGGTCGCTCCACTGTTTAGTAGATCGTCCAGAAGTACGACGGGAAGGCGAGGGTCAAGCGGGCCTTCGATCAGGCGCCGTCGTCCGTGCGGTTTGCGTTGCACCCGGATGAAACCGCCCAGAAGATGTGGATACCCATCGGCATGAATAGTCGCACAGACCATCGCGTTGCCACCAAATCCATAGCCAGCGACTTGTCTACAGCCAGTCGCACGTACCCGATCAGCGATCAGGTCACCGAGCCTGGAGGCAATACTACCATCGAGGAGGGGGATCCGCATATCCAAAAGCCAATCAACCTCTCCGCCTTCAGGATCTATAATCCCTTCCTCCTCACTAGATACCAGGGCCATATCGTAAATTTCTTCCGATAAGCCTGAATGATGTAAGTAGGCCGATTTATCTATTTTTCCGACCTTCATGGATCTCTTTGTAAGGACGACATCTGTATACAAAACCTAGTCTAGTCGGTTCAGAAAAATAGGATCTACGAGGCTTCAGTACCAATCATGAGGTGTGCATTTGGCTTGATTCTGCGGGCGTATGATGGCGGATGAGTCCAATCTCAAGGTAATGTGGGTGGGGTCTATGCAATCACAAAGTCGTAAAGGGGATGGTTTTCGCAGAGGCCGTGTACTTCGTTTTTCACCTTGTGCCGGATGGACTCGTCAATGGGTGCATTCAGAACACGATCAATCAGCATAACCACCTCCTCAATGTCTGCTTCTTTAAATCCTCGTGTCGTAACAGCGGCCGTTCCCAAACGGATCCCACTGGTGACGAATGGGCTTTTATCATCAAAGGGGACCATGTTTTTATTCACCGTGATGTGCGCTGCCTGCAACGCACGCTCTGCATCCCGTCCAGTAATATTTTTGCTGCGAAGGTCAACCAACACCAGATGGTTATCGGTTCCTCCACTCACAACATCGTAGCCACGCGACAAAAAAGATTGTGCCATGACGGCTGCATTTTTTTGCACCTGTCGCGCGTATTCAACAAATTCGGGCTGCAGCGCCTCTTTGAAGGCAACTGCTTTGGCTGCAATGACATGTACGAGTGGGCCACCTTGCATACCGGGAAAGACGGCAGAATCAAGCAATTCACTCATATTGCGGACACGGCCGCTCTTTGGGGCAACTTTGCCAAAGGGGTTTTCAAAATCATTTCCGATCAGTATCATTCCCCCACGCGGTCCACGAAGTGTCTTGTGCGTAGTTGTTGTGACGATATGGGCATGAGGTAGCGGGTCGTTCAGGATCCCAGCGGCAATTAATCCGGCAGGGTGCGCCATATCCATCCACAGGAGTGCACCAATTTCATCCGCAATTGCTCGAAATGCCTCATAATCAAAATCGCGCGAGTATGCGCTGGCTCCAATAGAAATCAGTTTGGGGTTGATGGATTTTGCTTTGTCCCGGACGCGATCCATATCAATACGCCCATCTTTGTTTACCCCATAATACGTTGCCTGAAACCAGATACCCGAGAAATTTACAGGGCTTCCATGTGTCAGGTGTCCGCCATGAGCAAGATTAAGGCCAAGGAAGGTGTCTCCCGGCTTCAGGCAGCTTAGATAAACGGCAGCATTGGCGGAGGCTCCTGAATGGGGCTGCACATTGACCCAGTCGCATTGAAACAGTTCTTTTGCGCGACTGCGCGCCAAATCCTCAGCGACATCCGTAAATTCACAACCGCCGTAGTAGCGCCGGCCAGGCAGCCCCTCGGCATATTTATTCGTGAAGACAGAGCCTTGGGCTTGCATGACACTTCTGGACACAAAATTTTCCGAAGCGATCAATTCTAGGCCGTAGTTCTGGCGGTGGACTTCCCGTTCAATCGCGGCGTGAATTTCGGGATCCTGTGATAAAAGATGACTCATGTGAATGATGGATAAGATTAGGTCAATTGCTCCCCATCATGGCATATACCAGGATATTGGTTCCCATTTTGAGAGCGGATTCGCGGATTTCTGGTGGAAGGTCATGCACCGATTCGGGCTCCCAGCCATCGCCGAGATCACTCTCGTAGCTGTAGAACACACAAAGGCGGCCGTAGCTATCAAATAGCCCCAACCCTTGAGGTGGTTTGCCATCGTGCTCGTGGATTTTTGGCAGACCATTGGGGAATGAATAATGAGCATGATAGATTGTGTGGTCAAAGGGAAGTTCGACAAATTCCTGTTGCGGAAACACTTTAGCCATTTCACGGCGAATGGCTTCGTCCAGACCATAGTTATCATCAATATGCAGGAAGCCTCCCTGCTCTAGGTACTGGCGTAGCTGGGTGACCTCCTGTTCTGTAAACACCACATTGCCATGTCCTGTCAGGTACAGGTATGGAAAGGTGAATAATCGATTATTGGAAAGTTCAACAACCTCCGGTGTTGGCGCAGCGTTCACCAGCGTTTCAGTTCGTGCGTAAGCCAAGAGCTCCGGGAGTGACTGTTCGTCGCTGTACCAGTCCCCACCACCTCCGTATTTGACACGTGCGATGGAGAACGCGTACTCCTGTGCCTTACATGGAACGGCAAGGACAATACAGAAACACAGCAATCGAATCACGGAACTGGATGGGGAAGTTCTCCGCAGGTTGTACGATATCAAAGCGAACTTGATTGAGGCGCAAGCAGCTTTGAATCAGTATGCAAATCAGGATGCCCAAAAATCAGTTGTGGAGAGGATGACTAATCGTTGGCGGTTACCCAATACTATTACTCTCGAAGGTCCTGCAAAGAGTAAAATCAGGGGTATCCGCTGAGAGAGGTGTGAGTACGCGGATTAGGCGTGTTTAGGAGGGAGGAATCTGATTTAAAGTATTCGTTTCGCTATACTTGGAGGGGCACTTCATGAGGATATGTTCTGCCTCGAAAATATCTCCATTCAGGCGGCCCTCCACGACCAGTTTTTCCGCATTCTCAAAGCTTGCTGGTTTTGTGTCGCGATAGTGGACTTTTCGCACGGTCCCTTCATCATCCTGCATATGGAATGTGAAGAGATTGGCTTCCGGGTCATAATGAGCCGTCTCCGGCTGCACCCAGTAACCGACCACATGAGCACGTGTCCCTGAAGCCTCAGCTTCGGAAAAATGCATATAGCCACCAACCTGTTCGCCGAAGCTGAACAGAAGCAGCGACGCAAATCCCACAAGGGCAATCAGGCTGATAATGGTGCGAGGCTTACGCATGCGTTTAAAGGGCTCGGCTTGTTGGTTCTACTGCGATCATTCCAACTGGTTGTCTATATCCGAAGTATCGCGTTCAGCTACGGTGCTATTTTCTGGCAATCATCTACCCCAAGGCTCTATAAAATTCTGTTTTTTCTCGATCAGATTGTCCACCAAGTAGCAGCTGAATCAGCCTATTCGGCAGGCTTCTCGTTTTCGAGAAGATGCTGGATCGAAGATTCAATTTGATTGATTTTTCGATCGGTCGCATAGATGAAGATTACGATCCCCAGCCAGATGATTAAGACAACGGCCAAGACAACCATCAGTTTGTCATTGTCCAGCATCGTAGCTTCAAAACCGGAAGTTTGTATTAGCAGAGAGAGCATGATGTTGTTTACAAGTTCTTTCCCAAGATAGACTGCAGTGTAGCAGAGGCACGCGATAACCGGACGCGTTGAGTATAGAGCAGCCACCCTAAACCAATAAATCCGATCACCGCTGGGTAAAATACAACTCTCATAATCGGATCAGTAATATCACTGAATGCTGGATTCCCTTCGGCACCGGGATGCAGGCTCTCTAACTGACGTGGCAAAACGTACAATAGGAAAGGCACGGTTACAAATGCAAAAATATTATAGACAGCTGCAATCCTTGCCCGTTTGATTGGATCATCTAATGCACCTCGAAGGGCAAAATATGCACCGTAGATCAGTACCTGGACCGCAGCCATTGATTGTTTCGGATCAAAATTCCACCATATGTTCGTCCCTTCATACCAGGTGAAACGTGCCCACATACTACCTGTCGCCAGTCCTAACAGTCCGAATACAATCGCAACCAGTGCGGCAGTGCTTGATCTAATATCGCTCACCGGGTTATTCGTTCGCAGGCATTGAATGGCATGAACGGCGGAAAGGGCTGTCAATGCCATCATGGCAAACCACATCGGAACATGGAAATACAAATTCCGAGCGGTGTGCTCCAGCATGGCTACACGTGGGATATTCAACCACGTTCCGGCAAAAGAAAACGCTCCTAAGAGAACGAGCGTCATCCAAACAATAATGATCAGGCGTATTCTCCTGTAGTTGCGAGGCATAGACTTGATTTAGTTCTCCCAGACATAGTCAAAAAGGAGTATAGACGCGGCAATCACGACACCGGAAAAACTTACCATGGTAACCAAGGATCCAATGGCCGCACTCCATCCATCTGTGGTAAAAGACTGACCCGTAAAACTTAGATGGGTCGCTTCAACGGCAGAAAGCAGTAAAGGGATCAAAAGGGGAAAGAGTAGAACGGGAAGGAGCGGTCCGCCACGTGCCGTTCGTGAAATAATCGCCGCTAGAAGTGTGGTTGCCCCCGCAAGACCCAGGGTGCCTAGGCAAATCGTCAGAATAAAAAGCTCGGGTAGTGCCACCTCGACACTTAGAAGCAGCAGGAATACCCCAGATGAAACAGCATTCGCGCACAGAAGCGTCAGGAAGCTATAACAAAGCTTGCCGAGATAAACCATCCCTTCCCGTGTATGCAATCGCAAAAAGATTGCGGTTCCACGTTCTTCCTCAGACAGAAATACTCGTCCCAGCCCCAATGCTGCGGTAAAAAGGATTACGATCCAAAGTAGGCCCGACTTCGTTCGGGGACCGAGGTCTTCTCTTGCGGTGGCAAACAGGACTAAAAACAATGTGCTTAATACGAAGATGAGCAGTGTGCCCAGTACGGATTTGTTGCGTAGTTCAAGGCGGAGATCCTTCAGGAGTACAGACTTCGCTCCAGCAATCCAGCTGGCTGGCTTGTTGGGCATGCTCATGGTGAGTGGCGCGCGGCTAATTCCTCGGCAGTAACCAAGCCTTCTGGTCGAGGCAGAAACACGGGTTTTCCACTGGTCAGAGGATGGAAGTCGCCGACGAATTCAACTTCTGTTTCCAGGTGATATCCTGTCTGTTGGGTCACCTCTTTTTGAACGTAGGCTACCAGTGCCTGGAGATCTGCCGCGGTCCCATCTGCATGGTTGACGATGATGTTGGCATGGAGATGTGAGATGGCCATGCCTCCATAGCAGGTTCCCTTGAGACCACATTCATCAATGAGCTTTCCGGCTCCAATTCCCTGGATTTTCTTGAAGATGGATCCGACACTCGGTTCTGTTTTTAGGTCGGGATGCCTTAATGCGCGCCAGGCTAGATTTTCTTTCATGATTCTGTAGATATCTGCTTGATTCGATTCCTGGAGCAGAAACGTCGCGCTCAGCACAATGTCATCCCGCCAGTGCAGAATGGATTTGTCATATCCGAATTCAAAATAATCAACACCGACACGCTTGGATTCATTTTCCTCCGTAAGGAGGTCGGCATATTCTAGAACTTCTTCGATGAACATCGTACGTTCACGCGCCGGGGCAGGAGAGAGGAAGTGGAGATTCTGCCAGAGCGCCCCGCCTACGGTTGAGGGAATCCCGACGTAGTGCTCAAGCCCGGAAAGGGATCGGCTTGCAGCGAGTTCGATGAGGTCGGGATACATCGTTGCCCCGCTTTCAGCGGTAACTAGATCTCCATTGAAGCAGATGTGATCGGCAGAATTATGGATAACGACTCCACGGAAGCCACCATCTCCAATAACGATGTTAGCTCCCTTGCCTAACAGAAAATAGGGTAGGTCCAACCCTCGAACGGCCCTTACTGCACTCTCGAGTGCAGTCGCATTTGTTGCCTCTACAAAAAAATCCGCTGGCCCTCCTACCCTCATGGTTGTATAGGGGGCCAATCTGATGTTCTCTCGAACAACAGAACCTTCGCCGATAAGCTTTTCAAGTGTTTGTCGCATACCAAAGGATAGGGTTCAACACTGCAACTCGTAATCGAGTAAACCGTTATAGCTACTTCCCACGAATCCCCAGAGTTCCTAAGGATAAGAAATGAATAACAGATCAAATATGCCGAATATGTCTCGTCTTCTGACAAGAGGGGCGATACTCGCTGCGGTTGTCCTTGTTGTCGGTGCGATGGCCGCCGGTTGTATGACAACGACACTTGTTTCCGGTGAGGCCGGTGTCCGCTATTCTATCTTCGGAGGAACGGACATGGACGATGTCTACGGTGAGGGGCTAAAGGTCCATGCACCGTGGGTTAATGTAATCAAGTACGATGTTCGTGTGCAGGAGAGACTTGAGAATATGGAGGCGCTTTCCTCAAACGGATTGTCGATCGGTACGGATATTTCCGTACGCTGGCGACCGATATCGGAGACACTTCCAGTTTTACATGTCGACTATGGTGTTGATTATTTCCGAAAGCTCATTGGTCCAGAACTTCGTAGTACGGTACGAGAAGTGATTGGTCAGTTTACGCCCGAGGAGCTCTATTCTACTCGAAGAACAGAGTTACAGGATCAAATATTTGCCAGAGTGAAGGAGAGCGTAGGGAATGAAGATGTCCTTGTTGAAGCGATTTTAATCAGAGATGTACGGCTTCCAGAACAAATCAAGATGGCCATCGAAAATAAACTGAAAGAGGAGCAGGAGGCCGAGAGATACGAATTTACCATCGAAAAAGAACGCCTTGAAGCAGAGCGCAAGCGCATTGAAGCGGAAGGTGAAGCCGCATACCAGCAGATTATCACGGCAAGCCTCACTTCGCAATTTCTGCGCTTCAAGGGAATTGAGGCTACGCAGCAACTTGCAAATTCACCCAATAGCAAAACTGTAATCGTTGGTGGCGGGGGAGATGGCCTACCCCTGATTCTGGGTGGTCAATAGTTGCCGACTGGCCCAATCCGAGTCACTTAGTAGTAGCTTGGATAACTTTGCCGGAACTCGCTCTCGGAAGCGAACCGTTGATCCTTAAGGTGTCGCAGGCTCTTTCCGACATGGGGTGGCCATTGGTCCACGCAGCATGGGTCAGATTGATCTGTGAAGGAAAACTATTGCCAAGCGACGGTCTTGAGGGTGTACATTAGATCCGTAAAAGACAGCCCTGGATCAGAAAAATGTGTACCATCAGAAAATCGTCAGCGTTGTGGTCCGCCCATTCATCGAAGTGTGATTTTAGGGGCAAAGGGGGTGGAAGGGCTGGTATCCATTGGCAGAGTATAGAGGATCTTCCAGGTGGTTGGATTGATAAGAGGGCTTTCGATATGGCATAAGTGTAAATGCATTGCAAGGTAGTCCCAGCCTCGAATCAAAAGTCAATCTCCATTATGGAGATTCTATGTTTAAACTGTGAATTTTTCGTGAATTCGAAAAAATCGGCAATAACACAGTTCTAATTATCTATATTACACAAGGGTTTCAGTGGGCTAGTATTAGTTCCTGCGACAGCGAGAAGGTCAGAAACACGGTGAGATGTTACTCTAAAGCAAGAGAATTCATGCTTCTCCATTCAGGTCTGCACTGCTTTTTGTTATAATGCTAGTACGGTTCCTGCATACATTTGCCTTGGTATCTGTTTTATCAGCGGGCAATGTGTTTGCCCAGTCTGGCAAAATCGCTGGCCGGGTGACCGATGAGTCTGGGGCAGGGCTACCGGGCGTTAACATCTTTATACCCGCTACTTTGCAGGGTGCTACTTCTGATCTGGACGGATATTATACCATCCTAAACGTATCTCCCGGTACGTACACCATCCGCTCTTCATTTATTGGCTTTGCCACACAAGTTGTTGAGGGGGTTCGGGTGAATATTGATCAGACCACGACAGTGGACTTCCATCTTATGGAGGACGCTGTTGGGCTTGAAGAGATGATTGTCACAGCAGAATTACCGGTGGTTCAGGCAGACGTATCCAACAGCCAACTAAATGTAACCTCTGATCAAATAGAGGCGCTTCCTGTGTCCAGCATTAATAGTGTAGTTGGTTTGCAGGCTGGGATTCAGGGACTTTCTGTTCGTGGCAGTGGCTCGGATGAACTCTCATTTATGGTCAATGGTCTGACCCTAAGAGACGAACGCAATAATGCCCCTTACACGAGCATTAGTCTTTCCTCTGTGGAGGAAGTACAGGTTCAGACGGGCGGCTTCAACGCGGAGTATGGGAATGTTCGTTCGGGTGTCGTTAATGTTGTGACCAAGGAAGGAGGACGCAATCAATATACCGGTAGTGCGATTCTCCGATATAGTGCCCCTGCACAAAAGCACTTTGGGCCTCGGGCGGATGATCCGGGTGCTTACTGGATTCGTCCATTCATAGATCCTGATGTAGCATTTAGGGGGACTGAAGCAGGGGGGTGGGATGAATTTACCCAGGCACAATACCCTCGATTTGAAGGATGGATTGCAATTTCCGAAGAGAGACTCAAGGACGATGATCCTTCCAACGATATGACTCCAGAAGCACTCCAGCAGGCTTTCCTCTGGCAACATCGTAAACCTATGGAAGTGGTTCGTCCAGATTACAATGTTGATGTGGGCTTTGGAGGGCCAGTTCCTTTCATCAGTCAGTATTTGGGAGCACTTCGCTTTTACGCTTCGGTTCGGGCCGATCAGAGCATGTACTTGATTCCCTTACACTCAGATAGCTACCAAGAATGGTCGGGGCATCTGAAGGTGACGGCTGATCTTCAACCTGGGATGAAGCTTACGATTGAGGGATTGAGAGGCCGTATCACAGGTACATCCCTCAGCCGTGTTGGACAACCCGGAATTTTTCGCTCCGCGTTTAGTATTGCCAGTCAGCTCAGCCGCGTCAGTTTCATTGATTCCAGAATTTTTTCCACGGATTATTGGACTCCGGCGGAAGTTAATAATTTTATGGGAGGGGTGAAGCTGACACATTCTCTTAACTCTAACACATTTTATGAAGTACGGCTGAACGCCTTTCGTTCTGACTACGACACAAATCCGGGACGGTTACGTGATGAGACTCCGGTTGTAATCTTTGGTGGTGTGGGATTTGATGAGGCTCCGTACGGGTTTCAACCCAAGCCTACATTTGGAGTGGATGGGATGCGTACGGGTGTGGGTATGAGTAACGCTCGTGATAGCAGTGTGGTGACAGTCTACAATATCAAAGCGGATCTCACCAGTCAACTAAATCGATTTCTACAAATAAAGACAGGGGTTGAGTATAACCTCTCAGATTCCAAGGTGAATTACGGACGCTTTGACGAATTTTTGCCAAGTAGTAATTCGCACTCCCAGTGGGATCGCACCCCGGTTCGAGGGGCTGCATATGCACAGAGCAAACTGGAATTCTCTGGAATGATTGCTAATCTGGGACTCCGGTTGGACTACTTTAATGCTGGCGGAGATTGGTATAATTTTGACCCATTCAGCCCCGCATTCAGTGCAAGATTGGCCCCAGTGATCGACACGCTTCTAACGCAGGAGTCCACCCGCCAGATCTTTTCCTTGAGCCCTCGGATGGGAGTTTCATTCCCTATTACCGAGTATAGCAAGCTGTATTTCAATTACGGACACTTCCGATCTCTTCCAGACCCCAATAATTTATTTCTGTTGCGCGAATTCACAGAAACCGGACAGATTAGTAGAGTAGCGGATCCCAACAATCCCTTACCCAAGACAGTCGCATACGAACTTGGCTATGAGCAGTCACTTTTTGATCAACTGCTGATTCGAATGGCTGGCTACTACAAGGATGTGTCTCTGCAGCCGTATCTCACTCAATACATCAGCCGTGATGGGCAGGTAAACTATACGGTTAATGAGCCAAATTCATTCGAAGATATTCGCGGATTTGAGGTAACCTTATCTCGGAATCAAGGTCGTTGGGTCCAAGGATTTGTGAATTACACTTATATGGTATTCACGTCTGGTTATTTCGGTCTTCGGCAAAACTTTGAAAACCCAACTGCGCAACGTGAATTTTCAGAAAGTGATACCGAACGGCGTCGTGCATCCTCCAGACCAGTCCCCAGGCCCTATGCACGTCTAAATTTGGATTTTCTGACTCCCGCAGATTTTGGTCCTCGCGTTGGAGCTTTTCCAATCCTAGGAGATTGGCGGATCAGTGTAATCGGTAGTTGGCAGAAAGGGTCCAAATTCACCTGGACCGGCGGAGGGGCTATTCCAGGTGTCATCAATAATGTGTCCTTCCGGGATAATTGGAATGTAAACCTTCGCTTCACTAGGAGTCTGACGATTGCCGGAAAACGAGCCCAATTCTTCGTGGACATCTTTAACGCGTTGAATTTTCGCAATCTGTCATTCAATGGATTCATTGATGGAAACGATCAATTATCATATCTGAGGTCTCTCCATCTACCTGAATCGGATGACTATCAGACAAATATTCCGGGAAATGACAAGATTGGTGCCTATCGTTCTTATGATGTAGCTTTTCAACCGATGCAGAGAATTCCTAATCGCGAGAGTATTACTGCCCCGAAGGACGGTGTGATTTATTGGGAATTCGACTCCAGACAATATTTGGTTTATCGTGATAGTGCGTGGAGCCCCGCTGATTCGCAGGTCGTGGATCAGGTTATCAAAGACAAGGCCTATATCGATATGCCAAATCAGAGTTTTCTTACGTTTCTGGATCCGCGCGATATCTATTGGGGAATCCGCTTGTCGTTTTAGTTCATGACCTCATCCATCAATACCTTGCTGCTCCGGTGCTTCGCGATGGGCGCATTGATTACGTTCTCAGTGATTGCATCTCCTGCCCAAGCTCAGTTTGTCAAAAAATGGCTTTCAGCTGGCTCAATGCATAACTGGTACTCAGAAGTCGGGAGTGAGTGTGAGGCATGTGGATTTGTTGGTATTCAACAGGATGGACTTCGGTGGCCCGGACTCTATCGATTTACAGATATGCAAGCTGCCAAAGCATTGTGGATTGGTGCCTTGAATGTTACTGATGACCTCGGAACCAGCTATCCGCATCGTGTGGTACATGTAGGCCCACGTGTGTCTGGGGGTGGAGAGTTTTTCCCGACACGCTTTGAGTTGATCAGCCGCTTGCCCCCAACGGCTGTCTTGGTAGATGGGGCAATTACTGAGCCAGAGGCAGCCATGGTGAATGATTTTTCAGATCCTTCAATTGACGCGGATGTGATGATTGTCAACGAGGCAAATACACTCCTTGGGATCTCGATGGAACGCAAAATTCTACAATTCACCCAAGAATATCATGACAATTATCATATTCTTGAATACATCTTCACGAATACGGGAAACACGGATGATGATCCAGAGATAGAGCTTCCCAATCAGATACTGGAAGGTGTCTACTTCTTTTTTCAGTGGCGTTTGTCTGTCGCCAAGGAAACCCGTTATGTGATTGGAAACGGTACGAGTTGGGGATTAAATGCAATGTTGGACACCCGAGGAGATGGAGTTAAAGAAGATCCTCCAGATGAGAATTTTCGTGCCCAGTTTGTATGGCATGGCTATTTCCCACCCTTTAATGCCTACAACAATATTGGGGGTCCGATTTTACCCCAGGCACTCCCAGCTGTGAACATTGCGCCGACAGATACCACGGGTCGCCTCGGTGCGTCCCAGTTCGTCGGGGTCGTCACTTTGCACGCAGATACTTCTCCATCGGATTCGACGGATGATCCGAGTCAGCCCAGCACTACCTCGTGGATTGGCTCTGATGATCCGTACACATCCCAAAATGACGCATTCAATCCAACGAAAATGGAGGTGGAATACGGGGTGATGTCAGCCGGACATAAGTCTCCCCGCCACGCGGACGTGGTAGAGCCTAGTGGACTTCCGGGTTTTTTGGATCCTGTTGGTGATCCGAGTTTGGGCACACCTGGAGGATTTTCGAATGCAAATGGGTATGGTCCCTATACACTGGCTCCAGGCGAGAGCATACGTATTGTCGTCGCGGAAGGAGCAGCAGGCTTAAGTCGTGAGGCAAATTCGATCATTGGCAGAGCGTATAAAGAGTCAAACGCGAGTGACAGTTCTCCAATTACAATGGAGGTTCATGGTCAAACTCATTCCATGACAAAAAATGAATGGGTATTTACCGGGCGGGATTCGCTGTTTCAAATGTTCCGCAGGGCAATTGCTAATTATGAGTCTGGGTATACAATTCCCCGTGCTCCTGCTCCACCGAGTTTATTTGAGGTGGATGGCGGGGGAGACCGAATTCTTTTGACATGGAGCCCTCATACAACCGAACCCCTCCCAGATAACTGGGAAATTTATCGTGCGCAGGGTCGCTTTGACAGTACTTATACTCTTGTGCACACTGCACCGCCTGGAGATACCAGTTTTGAAGATACCACGCCGATTCGTGGGATTGACTACTATTATTACATCGTAGCAGTACAGAGTGCGAGCCAAAACAATGGAGTTGGACTCACTCCCGCTGGACGCCCTCTTCGAAGTTCACGTTATTCTACGCAGACCTATACCCCAACCCAACTAAAACGACCTGCAGGTACCGCTTTATCGGATATACGGATTGTGCCAAACCCATTCAATATTGGCTCGAGTCCCCTGGTTCGTTTTCCAGATCAAACGGATAAACTGGCATTTTTCAATATTCCAGGTCGCTGTACGATTGCGATTTACACGGATCTGGGGGAACTCGTAGATGAGATTGAGCACACCGATGGAAGTGGGGACGAATTTTGGGATCATACAACATCGTCTAGGCAAATTGTATCCAGTGGTGTATTTATCGCGGTAATCACCGATTTGGATACAGGTGAGAGGATAATCAAGAAATTTGTCATTATCCGTTAACGGTAGTATGAAGCGATGGATGTACATACTGCTCTTTTTGCCGCTGTTTACAGTAGTCTCTGTCTCAGCACAGCAGAAAAAACTTGCTCAGACCGCTATGAAGTTTTTGTCCGTGTCGGTGAGTCCTCGTGCCGCTGGTTTAGGAGATGCGCTGACTGCGATCGAGCATGGATCTGCATCGTTGTTCTACAACCCTAGTGGGATGGCTTGGCAGGAGAGCAACATAGATGTGAACGTCGGACAGACGCGCTGGATTGCTGAAATCGATTATTCCATGGGCAGTTTATCGTTTCGTCCAGGAAGCGGGCGTTTTGGCGTGATAGGTTTTTCGTTTTTGATGGTGGATTATGGGGAGTTGGAAGAGACAATTCGTTTTGACAATGAAGATGGATTCTTGGACGTGGGGACTTTCTCTCCCTCAGCTTGGAGTTTTGGAGTCGGATATGCCCGTACACTCTCGGATCGTTTTTCAGTGGGTGCTCATTTCAAGTTAGCAAATCAATATCTGGCGAACTCCGTTTCGGGAATTGATGGAGCGGGTGAATATGAACGTGAGAATGTGGAAGAGAGGGTTCTTGCCTATGATTTTGGCGTTTTGTACAAGACCGGTTTTCGCAGTCTTAATTTTGCCGTGAGTGCTCGTAATTTCGCACCGGAGATCACATTCAGTGAAGAGAGTGTTGCGTTGCCGCTTACATTAAATATTGGTGTGTCGATGAATATGATGGATTTTATTGATCAAGGATCCAGTGTGCATCAATTATTGTTTTCTGTTGATGCTTCAAATCCCCGCGATTTCTCGGAGCAGATTAAGATTGGAACGGAGTATGTTTTTCTAAATACGTTCATCCTTCGTGCGGGGTATGTATTCCCCACCGATGAACAGGGAATTAGTTTTGGGTTAGGGCTAAAGCAGTCCCTTCGGAGGTTCGGCTTCGGTGCAGATTATTCTTACACCGATTTTGGAATTTTATCGAATGTACAACGTCTTGCTATACGATTTTCGCTATAGGCTAGGGCGTTGCGCCCTGCTGACCGGCGGTCTACTGTGTGCAGCTCTTTTCGGGGGTTGTGACTCGGGGATGGCACCCAGTATTTACGATCCAGACCGTTCCAGTTTGCCTGATCCGGTGATTGAAAGTGTCACGCCGGAGGGCAGCGCGCTTGCTGGAGTGGATGCAGTTACGATTACGGGCAATAATTTCTCAATTCAACCCCATGAGAATCTCGTGTATTTCGGTACGGACCGCGGGGATGTATTGGAAGCTTCTGCAACCCAGCTTCGTGTATTTGCCCCTAATAATCCTCAACCCGAATTGGAACTTCGTATGGCTGTCGTGGGCGCCGAGAATTTCAGTAATACTCTTCCGTATCGCTTGGATCCTCCCTTTGTTGAATTCGGTGATGTTCGAGATTTCGAAGATATCTCGGGTATTGCTACAGATTCCGGAGGAAACCTGTATGCTTCGCTGACCGCTTTTGGGGCTGCAGTTGGGATCATCCGAATTACTCCTGGGGGAGAGCGCAGTGATTATCTCAGTTCTCCCTTCCCATGGGCAGATATTGAATTTGGGCCAGATAACTCGTTGTATGGGGTTCGATCGGTTCGAGCCATATTCCAGAGTACGGGGAAGGGATCCGATTTCCAGGTATTTGCTGTGATACCAAATCGATCCACCCGATTGACGACTGTAACGGTCGATGCGAACGGGCGGATATGGGCTGCGGGTAATAACTCAGATCTATACAGCGTCGAGCAGGATAAGTCTGTAAAGATGTATGAATTTGAAGCGGATGTCCGGGATATCGCACTGTTTGATGACTTCCTGTATGTAGCCGGTCTTCAGGATGAGATTAGCATGATTTGGCGTTTCCCCATTGATGCCAACGGTGATCTAGGTACCGCGGAGGAGATTATGAACATTACTTCCCAATACGGATCTACTGCGTTTGCTCTTTCGTTTTCGTCTACTGGACAATTGTATGTTGGCACAGATGGAACTGATCCTGTTATCCTGATCCAACCAGATCGGACGGGGGCAGAGTTGTATCCAAACGTGCTGCCACAGGTGGTCCGCAGGTTTGCCTGGGGGGCGGGGGACGCCCTTTATGCTGCAACCAACTCCACCGAGTTTTATCCTTCAGGAATTATCCGGATTGCCACTCGCCGAGAGGGTAATCGGAACTTTTAACTTGTACTTTATGCTGTCTACAGCAAAGTTCTTCATTCTTAACATATTCACCATACCCTTTTTACCATGACCTTTTTTACCATGATTCGCAAAACACTCTTTCTGGCGTCAATTCTCTTGATAAGTGGCACCGCAAGTGCCCAAAACTGGATTGACATGGGACCATTTCCGCCAGATTCATCCTTTACTCTCCCAACTCATGGCCTTGCCGTAGACGGTGAGGGCAAGATTTGGGTTGATCAGTTCGCCCGCACTCCCGCGCTGAGTATGGACGGTGATACCCTGAGGGATGCAAATGGAAACTCATTCACTTCTGGCCCAATTTGGATTTACAATCCAGATGGGACTTTGGCGATGGAACCCATTCACGTTATCGAAGGGGACACTCTAGGCTCCTTCGGGGAAGGTGGTTTTGTCGGAGGACTGAAAACCGATATCGATGGCAATATAATTGTTGCGATTCGACAAGCCGCGGCTGGTGGCATTTTGTACCGGTTTAATCACGAGACTGGAGAGGTTATGGATCGGCTCGTAACTGAGAACTATTCTCATGCATCACCTGGAATTGACGATTTTGGTAATATTTATATGGCCAACGTGGGAGCCTCGGGAAGTGGTATACTGATTAACACGACCGATTTTAATTTTGCGGGACTTGTCACGGATACACTCAAGTGGGGAATTGGCCGTAACGTTGAAGTATCCGCCGATGGGAACGCTGTGTATTGGGCTAATTCGGTCGCAACCCAGGCTCCTGGCCTGATTAAGTTTACTCGTTCTGACGATTTTTCGCCTTACACAACCAATTTCAATCCTCTCGATTCTACTGGAATCGTCCATCCAGGACTCACTTCTGAATCCAGTACTCGTCATCCAACCACTGGGCATGTCTGGTTTGGACATGCAAGAGATTGCTGCGGAAGTGCTGCTGATTCCGTTAACTATACATTCCTGACGTGGTACGGTCTTGATCCTGTCACGGATGAAATTGTGGACAGTCTTAATTTCAATTTACCTACTGATTACGCTGGTGAGAACACTCGCGCCATTGCGTTTTCACCTGACGGACTTTACGCTTACGTAGGGATATTTAATGGTGGACAGCCAACTGTCAAAAAATTCATGCGTGGCACAGTGACGAGCATTCAGCGCGATCCGGTTGAAATCCCAGATGGATTTACGCTGTCGCAGAACTATCCGAACCCGTTCAATCCACAGACCAGTATTGAGTTTGAGCTTAAAGATGCGGGCTTAGCCACACTTAAAGTGTATGATATGCTAGGTAGAGAGGTTGCCACACTCGTTGATGAGCACCTAGTTGCCGGTAAGTACAATGCTACATTTAATGCCACCGAACTGACTTCTGGCACGTACGTCTATCAGCTAAATGTTGCCGGACATCGTTTGAGTGGCAAGATGACGCTTGTGAAGTAATCTCTTGTTGAGTTTTGAAATAAAAGGGTATCTCCTGACGCTTGGGGGGATACCCTTTTATGTACCTGTAATCACAATCCGAAACCTTTCTTGGCGTCAATTCTGGTTACAGTAGCACTGCAAATGCTCAAATCTGAGTTGACCTAGGATCATTTCTCAATTCGATGATTTTGGGAGGTCGTCACACGGAGTTGCTCTGGAAGTCAAGATGGCCTGCCAAGAGTATCCGGGGTATAAGAGAGGATCGTAACGGTAACATTATTGTCATGACGGCCACTCCGTTCACTCCTAAATCCGTAGCGAATAGGCAACCCTCATAATTGATGAATTTTAGTTCATCATAACCTGGATAAATGTCCATTTGAGGACTAAAAAGCCCTAGGCAGTGCGATTGGGGGTGCACCGATTGCAACCGGTGCACCCCCAATCGATCATGGGCTACTTAACGAGGGTCATCTGGCCTTTGACAAGGTGGATACTTGTTTCCATCCTGGCAACAATGCGATACACATATACACCAGATGGCAGGTTCGGAACCGCAAGCGTTAATGATCTTGACGGACCCGCAGTAAGACCGAAGAATTCCTCCGCATGAACTTTTTGCCCCAGCAGATTGAATATTTCAACAGATATATCCGCAGACGTAGGTAAATCCAATTTGAACGCTTCCTGTTGGCCTTGGTGGAACAGGAACAGCAGAGTCGAACGAATCATCGCATTCAGCGCTTTCTGCGGGCCTCTCATCTGCCGAGAGAAAAAACCTTGGATCAGTTTGATCGAACCCGATTACCGATCCCTATAAATCACCAGGTCAGTACACTGTTGGAGGGTGGCTTTGTCGATCGAAACGAAAATGTCTTGGCTCTGGGGGCCCCTGGAACCGGAAAAACGCATCTCTTATGCGCATTGGGCCACGAACTGGTCCATCAAGGCCGCGGATCCGCTTTTATCGTTGCCGTGCACTGGTAGAGCAGTTGATGCAGGCCAAGCACGATCAATGCCTGTCCCCATTCATGAAACAACTTCTGCGCTTTGAAGCCCTCATTGTGGATGGGATTGGGTATGGGACACTTAGCCCAGAGGAAGCAGATGTCTTATTCCAGCTCTTGGCCGAACGCTACGAACACGGAAGTATTCTGATCTCCTGTCATCTGGCCTTCTCAGAGTGGAAACAGATCTTCCAGAACCCAATCACGACCACCGCCGTCGTTGACCGACTGGTGCATCACAGTGTCATCCTTGAACTCGACCTGCCCAGCTACCGGCTCGAAGTGGCACGCCAACGACAAAACGAAGAACAGGACCCATCCAAGACAAACGACACATGATCTTGAACGTGCCCCTTGGACGGAATCCGATTCGTTGGGTATCTTTACAGTGCTTGCCAAAAGGTAAGCACTGTTCAACATATCAACCAATCCTGTATGGACAAAACACACAGAGTTCAACGTGCGCAACTCGGCTTCGCAACTCGCTGCTTCGCCTCGTTGTGCGAGCTCCACCGACTTAAATTCTAATTGTCGCCGACTTAAAATTTAATTGTCGTTAAACACTTCGCTACGACCGAACAATCATACAGCAATCATTTCCACACGGATTCCAGGTGTTTATATCCCTGAAACCAATACCTCTCAACCGCTGATGGCAGTACTGGAATCAACTTCAAATATGCCGGAGGGTGGGGTGAATGTGACAGTTCTGATCGAGACACCGGCGATTCCTTTTGCGGGTCAAGTAGTAATTCTTGGGGAAAATGGTCAGAATTTAGGACAAACGGATCTGCTAGTGTACACGCGCAGTCGTGTTACGGCTCCGTTATCTGCTCCGCCTGGAGAGTTCATCACACTGGAGTTCATTCCGGATCTAGGCACACCTGCTCCCCCATCTATACAAATCCCAGTGGATTATTAATCACCAACGGTCCGATCAAGTCCAGAATAGAATGAACGGACCTCTAGAGTAACTACAGAGGATGACTCGGGATACAGTAGACACAAAAGTCAGTCCTGACCATGTTTATGTAGGCCGGGACTTCGTTGCAGAAACTCCTCATAGAGTCGGGTATGTCTGCTTTCCATCGGGATCTCGTACCCGGCAATAAACACATGGTGGATCGTGGTTGCTGTTTCAAATGGGTCTCCATCGGAAACAAAAAACGTTGCCTCCTTGCCCACCTCAAGTGATCCGAGCCTATCACTCACACCAAAAATTTCAGCAGGATTGATAGTTACCGCGCGAAGAGCCTCCGCTATGGGTAATCCGTAAGCAGTGGCGAATCCGGCATGATAGGGTAGGTTGCGTGCGTTGGCAGTGTCATCTGAGCGGAGGGCAATTTTTACGCCCGCTGCATGCATTAGACCTGCATTCCTGTATGCTTTGTCAAAACGATCACTTTGTCGAGTCGGGATGCTAAGGACCGGCCCGACCAGACATGGAATCCCAGCTTCGGCGATTTTATCCGCAACACGCCATCCCTCCGCAAGACCGCTGAAGAGCACACGATCAATATCACGGGCCTGAACCCACTCAATAGCAGCAAGGATGTCGTTCGCTGCATTGACCTGAATAATGAGTGTCTGTTTCCCTCGGATAACATCTCTCAGCGCTTCCATAGAAGGCACGTACTCAGGTTTCCGTCCATCTTCTGGACGGGTCTGATAGGTAGAGTCAATCCGATTGTGTAATTCTGCACTGTCCCAGGTGTCATTGAGCTTTTTCATGGCCTCGTCTGCAGCTTTCTTGACCTCTTCCTCCGACCGGGAATCAAATCGACCTCTGCGACCTGTAGCGGGGAAACGAAGGATCACCCCTTCAAAACCAGCAAACATTTGTTGCGGGGTATAACCATGAAGATTGATCAACGCGGCTTGTCCGGGAAGCATCCCACCGGACGGGACAGTGAGGACGGTCGTCACTCCGCTAACTCTCGTAACCGGAATGGCGACACCATTCGGGTTGACTGCAGTGAGGGCTTTCATTTGTGGTGACAGATCACCGAGCTCTGAAGCATCACGGGTTTCCGGCAGTGACCCTACCTCTATAAGCCCCATTTGCGTCCCCGAGTCAATCATGCCGGGGTAGACACTCAATCCCGCCAGATCAATAACCCTGGCATCCTCCGGTATATCCACGTTCACGCCAATTTGAATGATCGTGCCGTCCTGAATCAGGATCGTTCCACTCTCAATGGTTCCCTGAGTGACGGTAACAATACGCGCGTTGGTCAGTGCAGTCACCGTATCCGTTTTCTCCGGAGATGGTGGAAACAATAAGGTTACGGCAATAAGCAGTGAATAGAAAATGGACATCATTAATTGCTTTCCAGGAAGTCATAGAGGTCCAGTGAACCTTCGTACAGGCACTGGTGCGTATCGTCGTGCGAGTGCAGTACTACCGTATCAACGGTGCTTTCAGGATCTACGATCAGGCGTATATCATCGGTATCCGTTTCAATATCAAAGTAGACGATGCCATCGACAACCGTCTTCTGATTGATTGCATAAACCGAAAGCGGGTGACGGTCAAAGATCGCCAAGTCTCCCTCTTTGCCTATCTCGATAGAGCCGATACGGTCGCCAATGCCAAGTTGTATTGCCGGGTTGATCGTGATGAGCGCCAGGGCCTCGTCGTCACTGAGGTCGCCGTATTTTTGCGATTTTGCTGCTTCATGGTACAAGTGACGATTAAGTTCTCCTGAGTCCGAGTTAATGGAGGTGAGTACACCGTTACGCGTCAGGATTGCTGCGTTGTAGGCGGTTGAATAGTACACCTCAAATTTGTATCCCCACCAGTCAGCGAAGACAGAAGCAGTAGCCCCGAACTCGGCAAGTTCGGGAGCAATTTTGAAACCCTCGTTGACATGCTGCAACGTGATTTGGTCGACACCAAAATCTTCCAGCACTCCCAGAAGCATTAGAATTTCATCCGCGCGGTATGAATGGCAATGGATCAGGATATCACCACTTAGGATATTCGCCATGACTTCCAGTTGGCTGTTATAGGCAGGAGGGATCGCACGCGGGTTTGCTTTTGCATTCTCCTCATACTGTGCCCAAGCCTCCTGATAGCGCTGTGCTTTCGCAAAGGTCTCGCGCAGCACATATTCTACACCCATACGGGATGCAGGGCGTTTGTTGTTTCCGCGGCCGTGCACTCGTGTAGGGTTCTCACCAAGGGCAAATTTAATTGTGCGTGGAGCTCCAGCCATACGAAGTTCATCTGGATCCAAAAGCCCCCATCGGTGCTTAATCGTTTCATTCTGTCCCCCAATCACATTGGCAGATCCATGCATCACATGAGAGGAGGTTACTCCTCCTGCCAAGGCACGATAGATGGCAATACTGTAGGGGTTGAGTACATCTCCAACGGATACCTGGGCGGTGACTGGGGCAGACGACTCGTTCACGTTGCTAATGCCGATATGCGAATGTGCATCAATAATTCCGGGCATGACGTACATGCCTGTGGCATCAATTACAGGGACATCCTGAGATGCACTCAACTGCTCCCCTACAGCTGTAATGATCCCGTCCTGAATCAAGACATCTGTGTTTTCTAGGGTCCCATTCGTGATGGTTAGTACTGTAGCATTGCGGACCATCAAGTCTCCAGTGGGTATTTCTTGCGCTGCAGAATTTATTGCAACCGAAAGTAGTGCGACAAGGAAAAAGGTTTTTAGCTTCATTGGATCAGTCATAGAACTGTGTTGACTTCTCAGGGCCCGATGTTCGCGTACCGGATACCGATACCGGGCCGACATTTGGCACATCAAAAGAGCCATTCATTGAATCGGCGTCTAATGTGAGCGAGGAGCTGATTGTACCAAACCCTCCTGCATTAAAGGAGAAGGTCAGTACATTATCAGTCATAGCGATATATTCAAGGGGGGCGGCTTCCGGGTCAACTTCCACGATCAAGGTGCCAGACCAATCATCATCCGAACCACTGATCGTGAGTGTTCCTGCGATCTCACCATCTGGTGAGGAGATGGTCAGCGACCATGTTCCGACGGGATTTGCTCCTGATTCACCGCCGGTACCGGAGGATTTTTTTGGCGGTTCCACGTCATATTTACGGCCATCAACGAAGACATACTGAATCTCTCCATCTTCATCGAAAATGGATCCTTTTGTAACCACTAAATTTCCCATTTTTCCAACTTCAACAGTTCCCATACTGGACGTAAGCCCGAGGATTTCTGCTGGAGTGGTGGTGAGCGCTGCCAAAGCTGCGGCCTCAGAAAGCCCTTCATCGACCATTTTTCTGACGTTCGTCAAAAGGTCAGAGGGAGAGGCACCTCCAGTTGAAAATCCAAAGGAGAGCCCCTCTGCTTCAAGCGTGGCGGCATTACTGACATGGGTTTTGTAGGCCATATGACGCCGAGCTTCCAGATTTTCCTTTTCTATTGCAATGTCCGTAAATGAGGTGACCCGAAGATCTGGGTCGTAGTCAAGATGCATTACCTCAGGCAACGCAACCGGTGCATCGGTTGGTGCAGCTTTTGTGGAGTCCGTCGGAGGCTCTTTCTTGTCTTTTCTTAGCTCCTTTGGGAGCTCGAGAGTCAATAGGAGGGGCAAGTTCGCGGACTTCAGTTTGTCGATAGCATCAAAGCTCTGGCTGAGGCCAGTCAGCACCGCGGGAAAACCCAACTCTTCTTGAACGGACAGCACCCGGTGCAAATCAAGAACATCATCGGTTTGAAAGAAAATAGGCCTATTCCCCTCCAGCACGGGGAACATGGCATAGTGGACCGGATCATAGCGCGGACGTTCGAGACCAGTTGGATTCTCACTGTATAACTGTTCAACCCGATGACGTCGCTCAGACTCTCTGTACAGTTGGCGCAGCTTGGCAATAACTGCCATGTCAGTACCCGGATACATTCTGCGTGCTCCGCTGAGTTGTGCATACAGGGCAGTCTCTCCACGGTACACCATCTCGTTTGGAGTATCACCTCCCAAGAGGATGATTGCCCCCAGACCAGGTAGCATACGGCCTCTGGGAACAACATGTGCAGCGGTGAAGCCAGATTCTCGCATGGAGGCAATTTGTTTATCTTTCGGATCAAGTAAACCGCGAACATCCCTGTGTGGTAGGATCCCCGCTAACTCGTTCGGTGGAAAGGCTGGGTCGTCAGGGCGTTCCTGTTCAGGTTGCTGCCTTGGCTGAGGAATTCCTGTATGAGAAAGACCATCAATGAATCCGGCATAAACAGTTAGAGAATCTGCCGGTATTTCAATCGCATCAAAGGGGATCGCTGCGTCAGGCCCGACCGCTACGATCAGACCATCTCGGATGATTACATTGCTCTGTTCTTGAATCTGACTAGGCGACTGGATGACATGTGCGTTGGTAAGCGCAATAGTTCGGGTCACATCGGGAACAGATTCTCCGCTATTGACCTGTGCCCTTACGGGCAGGTTGATCAAAACAATGCAACAGATAGCGACAGCGAAGATGGAGTAGTTAACGCGCATAGGTAAATTGCGAAGAATGGGCAGGCAATATACGATGTACGCTGATTGAGAACGTATTTATGTGAGTTGTAATTTCAATTTGGTCACACGTTGGGCAATTTTAGCACGATCCATAGACCGATATATTTTGGGCAGAGCTTCCTTGCTCGTGCTTTCCAGTACAGCGACCAAGGCCTGGAGCTCTTTTTCCTCACTATTTTCAGGTGGGACAAAGTCCTCAACAACAGAGGTCAGAATTTCGGCTGTGACCGCACGGGGGTCTCCGTGAATCGCAGCTGCACGAAATTTGGCACGCGTCAAGAGGGCCTCCATATCTGCTCCACTATAGGTTGTCTTTCCATTCAACAGAGCTTTAGGGACAGCTTCCTCAGGAAGGTCAATCTTTGTTCTGCGCATCATGACGCGTAGCAGTTCGAGGCGATCTTCCTGGGTAGATGGGTAGAAGAGTGCAATATGCTCTTCCGCTCGTCCTTGGCGCTTGAGGTCCACCGGCATGAGGTCTGGACGTGCAGTAATCAGAAAGAATATAATTCGTCCGCGGTGTTCCGGTTTGCTCATAAAGGAGGCAATCTGCCCGAAAACACGTTTGGAGACTCCCGAATCTCCTTCCGCATCCCGATTTCCTAGTGCTGCGTCTGCTTCGTCAATCACAACGGCAACCGGTGGCATAGCTTCCAGAAGATTCAAGATCCGTTCCAGATTCCCTTCCGTCTGCCCCTGCCATTGTGAGCGAAAATTCTTCAGCTTCACCATGGGCACACCAATGTCATTGGCAAAGCATGTGATCATAAAAGTTTTCCCTGTCCCAACCGGTCCACTCACCAGGTACCCCATTGGCATGACTTCATGCATGCCCTGTTTTAACGCAGATGCCGCTTGTCGCAGGTGAGTTTTTGCTTCAGCGTGCCCGGCTACATCGTCTAGGCCACTATCTGATTCGACGAATTCCAGCATCCCAAACGCAGATTCTTCAATCAAAGATTTTTTGAGTTTGGATAGATGATCGAAACTGAGATAAGTTTTGTTCTCCAAGGTATCGGCAAGGATGGTCTGCAGTTGGGTATATCCGAGCCCGGGGGTATTCTGTGAAAACTCTTCCAAGCCAAGGTCGGAGTGCTGCTCAAAGAGGGAGATGGAATCCTTCGTAGACCACTTTGCGAATGCCAGGCGATCTTCGTTCTCAGGGAGGGGGATATTTATCTCGGCAGTCCAAGGGCTCTGAACATGTTGCTGATTGAGGTCACTCAGATTTTCTGCAATCAAACAGATTGTAAAGTCATGCTCCAGGAACAGTGGGTCATGCGCCCAGCGCTGCAGATTTACGAGCGCACTTCGATCCTCAGCTGAATACATGGATGCTTCCGCCATCGGGATAATGGTTTCGGCATAGTCAATGATGCAGGCGATTCTTTTTCTGGAGCTTAGGCGTAGCCGGAAGTAGTTGTCAAGGATGGACAGGACCTGTGACGGATCTCGTGGTCGTTTTCGAGCAAATTCGGTCCCAAAGAGGCTGTCGTGTCCCGAGACTGCGCGGTTGAAATCTTTTTGCGTTTCCGTGTCAAGGAAATGAATCCCAGCCGCCCGATCATAAAGCACCACAATATCCCGGGCGGCGAATAGTTCATTTACCAGGAAGTGTGTCAACCCGACATAGTCTACCTTGCCGGATTCGGGGTCTTCGTGCCGCACGAGATCGCGGACGTTACCATGGAGGATAAACTGGATTAACGTCTTGGTGAAATACTTACGTGCCAGTATCCGCGCCCATTCGGGGTAATGAGCAGTGTACTGGTCAAATTGTGACGTTTGCTTTGAGTCCCCCATGTTGTTTCCGTGCGTTGCAGTCTCTTTAACGGACTCCGACAGCACAAGATACATTCCAAGCGTCACATTGCGAGCGAGGCTTCAGAGCAAGTGAGCCAAGGGTAAGCAGAATGGCTAAGCAGGTTCAGACCCGCAAAACCACTCAAATTTTTTGGTCTCTGGAAGTACCAATAAAAGGCATTCCCTCACGCTCCATCAAATGGATGGGGGAGGGGAGCCCGTGCTCAATAAAGTTGCGGCGCGCTATGCGACGGTGACGGATGAATCAAGATAGACATCCTGAATCGCGTTCAGGATGCCAACACCATCTCCCATCGGACGCTGGAATGCCTTGCGACCGGAAATCAGCCCCATGCCGCCAGCACGCTTGTTGATTACGGCAGTCTTGACGGCCTGCTGTAAATCGTTTGATCCAGATGCACCGCCTGAATTGATCAGTCCGCAACGTCCCATATAGCAATTGGCGACCTGATAGCGGGTAAGATCAATCGGATGATCACTGGCCAACTTTGTGTAGATACGTTCATCGAACTTGCCGTAGCTGGAACCGCCATAATTCAATGCAGCATACCCTCCATTCGAGGTGGGTTGTTTCTGCTTAATAATATCGGCTTCAATGGTCACGCCCAGATGATTGGCCTGACCGGTGAGGTCGGCAGATGCTTCGTGGTTCACGCCATCAATCTTGAAAGCACTGTTGCGCACATAACACCATAGAATGGTCAGCATTCCGAGTTCATGTGCAAAGGCAAAGGCCTCGGTGACTTCCTGCAGTTGTCGGTTAGAGCCCTCAGATCCAAAATAAATGGTAGCTCCTACACCAATGCAACCCATATCCCATGCGTTCTGAATATTTGCAAAAGGAATCTGATCGTGTGAGTTGGGATAACTCAACAATTCGTTATGGTTGAACTTCAGGATGAAAGGAATCTTATGCGCATATTTGCGTGCCACGGCCCCCAAGACACCATACGTCGAAGCCACACCGTTGCATCCCCCTTCAATCGCCAGTCGGACAATGTTTTCGGGGTCAAAATACACCGGATTTTTTGCGAAGGAAGCACCTGCGGAATGCTCAATCCCCTGGTCAACCGGAAGAATGGATACGTAACCCGTACCAGCCAAGCGTCCTGAGTTAAACAGGGTATGCAGTGAGCGGAGTACACGAGGATTCCGGTCTGAGCCTGCCCAGACTTCGTCAACAAAGTCGGGCCCCGGTAAATGCAGGTTCTCATGCGGGATCGTGGTACACTTGTGTGTTAAAAGATTTTCTGCTGAATCCTCGAGGATGTCAGCGATGTTCCTGTTTAGCACTTCAGCCATCGGTAAGAAAATTGATTGAGTTCAAATTTAAGGTGCAGGGTGATTGAATCACCCATTAAAAAGGTTTTACGCCTCAAATGCATTAATTCTTCTGTAGACGGAGTTCTTTGGGTAGGTTTGAAGGATTAGTTATCCAATTTTCAAGGTTTCGCCCAATATGTGATCCAAACAATAACCCCTTCGATCCCAGCCCGGTCAGTACCCAGACATTGCTAGTCAGTGGGCCGACCATCGGAAGCCTAGTTCCAGGAACTCCAACCCGAATCCCTGCAGATGCACTTAAAACTTTTGCGGATGCCACGGAGGGGATCATCTGTTGGGTTAGAGCAAGAATTTTTGCAATCCCCTCTTCGTTCGATTCCAGATCTTGCGGTGCATGTTCATAGGTAGTTCCGAGAATCAGTCTATCCTCGACTGGAACTGCGTAGCCGTATCCACTGACTGGAAGTGGGATCTCGGTTGAGGGGGATACATACACCAGTTGTCCCTTGGTGCAATGAAGATTCAGATTTCTCAGTTTTGGGATGGATTGGTATCCAGCACCGACTGCGAGAATCAGCTTTTTTGTTCTGAGGGATCTGCCCGAGTCTAATACTGCAGTGACTTCCGAACCACGGTCTTCCCAATTGGTAAGGTTATTTTGGATCACCGTGCAACGCGGGATCAGTGAGGTAATCAGCCGATCCAGCATTTGCGGTATATCTGCTACACCTCCTTTTGTGATTGCTGCACCAAATGGAGCGGTGATAGATGGATACATCCCAACCACCTGATCAGGTTGGAGCCAGGTAAATGATTCGGGTTTTTCCAGGGAAATTGTGCGAAAAAGCGAGGCTTGGACCTCGTTAAGAGCAGGGCGAAGAATGCCACATGGGTTATAGGTCTCAAGTGCGTCTGCACGGCGTAGTGTATGCAGAAAATCCTCGTACGCAACACTTGCATTCCAGAGTCCTCCCATTCGCTGTCCGGCAAACGGGTTTACCAGTCCCGCAGCAATTGTAGAGGCTGCCGGAGCAGTTCCCGAGAGTAGGGCGACCCTTTTCGAGTTAGACAAATACAGTGCTGCGCAAGTGCCGCCTAATCCGGCACCGACGATGATGATATCAAGCGTTGAATCCTGCACAGGCCTTTACCGGAACAGCTTTATAACGTCAGGGTAGCAAGGGGCCACTGCACATGTGCCCGTAGCTCAGCTGGATAGAGCGTCTGACTACGGATCAGAAGGTCGGGGGTTCGAATCCTCCCGGGCATACCGCCAAAAACGCCCCAGGATACTTTGAAAACAGTGATTCTAGGGCGTTTTTCTGTTTGCATCAGTTTGGCCATAGTTACAACATTTTGCAAGTAATTGCAACGATTTATGACTTGTGTGTACCCACGGAGCCAAAATGTTCTTCCATCTGCTCTAGAAATGCATTCAGCCTAATCACATGCTACTCAAAGGGCGGGTATATGAGTTCACGGCCGATGTGATCTCGGTAATGGATAGCGCTGATCTCCCACTCGGAAGTGGAACACGCGATGCATTCAGGGGGTTCATGAACGCCGGGTCGGAAGTCGCCCGTGTTGCCCGTATATCACAACGGCATCATCCCCTATCAAAACGTATACTATACGCTCCAAACGAAATATTATGATGATACGTATGCCCCTTCTCTTCATAGTCATGGGATTCATTTTGTCGAGTGCACTGCCAGTCTACGGCCAAGCACCGGTTCTGCGGTCTGCCTACCACGACTTTCGTGTCGTTGATGTGGCCCAAGGTTTTGAACGCCCCTGGTCTATTGCTTTTCTGCCCGGGGGTGACATGTTGGTCACCGAACTCTCGGGGCGACTCCGGATTGTTCGGGAGGGAAAGTTGATGGAGGAGCCCGTGGCTGGAGTCCCCGAGGTCTTGGCCCAGGGTCAGGGTGGGCTGCTTGATGTGGTTCCGCATCCGGATTTTGCGTCGAACCGCCTGATTTACCTCAGTTTCTCAAAGCCCTTGGCTGACAGCGAAGGGGCGACAACGGCCGTCGTGCGAGGCCGGTTCGAAAATGACCGACTCATCGAGGTTGAGCAAATCTTTGAGGCAGACTCTCGGGGACGGGGACACTACGGTTGTCGTCTGGCATTCGACGGGAACGGTTACCTGTTTATCACCGTCGGCGATCGCCAAATACCACCTCGAGGAGACTTGGAGGCTCATCCGGCGCAAGACCTTTCCAACCACCACGGCACGGTCATCCGCATCCACGATGACGGGCGTGTTCCTACGGACAACCCCTTCGTTGACCAAGCTGGAATACAACCAGAGATCTGGAGCTATGGGCATCGGAATGCGCAGGGGCTGGCGATCCATCCAGAAACGGGCGACATCTGGATCAATGAGCATGGCCCTCTGGGCGGCGATGAACTCAATCTGATACATCCTGGCCTGAACTACGGATGGCCCGTAGTTGGGTACGGAGTGAACTACCGCAGTGGCACGGCTATCCACGAAGGAATCTACCGCGAAGGGATGGAACCGCCCGCGTATTTTTGGGTGCCGTCGATCGCCACCTCGGGAATGTTGATCTATACCGGGGATCGTTTTCCCGCTTGGCATGGCAACTTCTTTGTGGGTGGCTTGTCGGGCCAACAACTGGCACGCCTGACCCTTGATGGCCAAGAGGTTGAGCAGGAAGAGACATTACACTCTGGTAGAGGCCGCATCCGCGATGTCCGCCAAGGACCGGATGGCTATATCTATCTCGCCATTGATGATCGCCAAGGGGGCTTGACACCGGTGGTGAGGCTAGAGCCTGTGGACGCACACTGATCCTGGAGGGAGTACCGGTTCAGGGTAGTTTGCCAACGGGTTTCCACGGCGTCCGACTACGGATCAGAAGGTTCGGGGAATCGAATTCTCCTAAGCACGTAGAGTCAACCTCAGGAATTTGAGGCCTAGCGACTAACTCGCCCGGAGGCATCGCCAGAGAGCAGTTTTTCCACCTCTGCCACAGTTACTTGGTTGAAGTCGCCCGGGACGGTGTGCTTGAGACAGGATGCGGCTACACCAAAATTCAGGGCACTCTGATCGTCTCCTCCAAATGATAGAAGCCCATAGATAAGACCTGCTCCAAATGAATCGCCTCCCCCAACCCGGTCAACAATTGGAGTAACCTCATAAGTAGGTCCATGGAGGAGCTCCGACCCGTTCCACAGAACTCCCGACCAAATATTGTGTGAGGCGCTGATCGAGCTTCTTAGTGTAGTCACGGCACGTTTGCAGCGTGGAAAAATCTCCATCAGTTGTCTCCCCACCGGCTCATATGTTGAAGCATCCAAATGGCCGCTTCGAACTTCTACTCCCTCAGGGTGGATCCCAAAAACTTTTTGGGCATCTTCTTCATTGCCAATAATCACATCACAGAAAGAAACCAGCCCGTGCATAACCTCTGCGGGAGTTTTTCCCCACTTCCATAATCGTCCCCGATAATTGAGATCAACGGAAATCGTTAGGTCATGACGGCTGGCCGCCTCAAGAGCTTCTTTAACAGTCAGTGCGGCTGTTTCGGAGATCGCAGGTGTAATTCCTGTCCAATGAAACCAATCCGCTTCACAAAAGACCTCGTCCCAATCAATCATCCCGGGCGTGATGGAGGCTATTCCTGAATGTCCGCGGTCATAGAGGACCTTGCTTGCCCGTGCCGATGCACCTGTTTCCAGGAAGTAAATACCCAAACGTTCACCCCCTCGCTGCATGAATTGCGTGTCAATCCCAAATGCAGCCATGGTCCGGATTGCACTGGTCCCCAACTCGCTGGATGGTACCCGAGATACAAATGTGACAGGGATTCCATACTGGGACAATGAGACAGCAACATTTGCTTCTGCTCCTCCATAACTTGCATCAAAGGACGATGCCTGGGTGAATCTTTGGAATCCCGGAGTAGAAAGTCTCAGCATAATTTCGCCGAAGGTGACGCAGCGTTTCATTTTCGATTCTGTTGTGTGATCTAAATAGAGTGATAGGGGGACCTACATTGCCCATCCTGGAATCGTTCCAGTCTCGATTCTAAATACCCACAAGATCAGTGAATAGGCACAGATGGTAATCAATAGGAGGAAAGCGAAGTTCAGTGCAAGACCTGCACGTGCCATCTCGAAGACGGTAACACGTCCACTCCCGTAAACAATTGCGTTAGGTGGCGTGGCAACGGGAAGCATGAAGGCACAACTGGCTGCCAGGGCCGCGGGGATTGCCATAAGTAAAGGATTTTCTCCAACGGCCAACGCCAGAGCGGCCAAGACGGGCAAGAACGTTGCCGTGGTCGCCGCGTTGCTGGTGATTTCTGTGAGAAAAACGATGATACCGGTCGTCATGAGGATAATCAGGATCGTTGGGAACCGCTGCAGGGGCTCCAGTGATTCACCGAGCCAGACAGCAAGGCCACTCCCGGAAACAGCACCTGCCAGACTAAGGCCTCCTCCGATCAGAATCAATGCCCCCCACGGTAGTTGTTTTGCGGTTTCCCAGTCCTGTGTAAAGATCCCCCGTTTGAAGTCAACAGGGATAACAAACAGCGATAAGCCTCCGATCATCGCAATCCCGGCATCCGTGAGCCCAGGGATCCACGTAATAAGCAGAGGGCGTGTGATCCAGAGAAGCGCAGTGACCAGAAAGACGATGCCAACAATTCTCTCTCCCTTCTTTACCGGGCCAAGCTTACCCCGCTCACGCTCAATCAGGTCGGCACTTCCAACTAGGTCATTCTTAGCAAAGGAATAGAGAACCTTTGTAATCATGAAAAACACAAGGGGGACACCAATCAAAACAATTGGAGCCCCAACCGAGAACCATCTGGTAAAGGTGATCGTGTATCCGTATTCGCTTTCGAAGAATGCACTAATAAACGCATTGGGGATGGTACCAATGAGGGTCCCCATCCCACCTATGTTTGCAGCATAGGCAACGCCCAGCAGTAATGCAACCGCAAAGTGGTGCTTGAAACGCTCACTGCCACTCTCAGTATCGACTAGTGCAATTACGGAAAGGGCGACAGGAAGCATCATCAAGGTCGTGGCAGTATTACTTACCCACATACTCAGTCCTGCGGTTGCAATCATGAATCCTGCAATTAAAGCCCGCGGTCCTGTGCCTACGCGCGCGATAATCCACATGGCAATCCGCCGATGTAACCCCCATCTCATCATGCTCAGGGCGATCATAAATCCTCCCATGAACAAAAAGATGATTGGATGGGCATAAGGCTCTGCGGTTTCTTGGGCGGTGCGAACACCTAAAATGGGAAATAACACCAAGGGCAGAAGCGAAGTAGCAGGAATGGGAATAGATTCACAGATCCACCACGTCGCCATAAGCAGTGCAATCCCTGCTGTATACCACGCGGCCGCTGCCAGGCCATCCGGTGGCGGCAGAATAAATACGATGATCAACCAAAATGGGCCCAGGAACAGACCCATGTATTGGCGTATTCCGTAAGAGGAGGGTATCTCCATAATTCCCTTAAATTACACTTTTATCCGCAGTTAACACCTTGATCCTTCTATGTCGGTACTCCCCTGTATTCTCGGACTGGATGTATCCACCACTGCATCCAAAGCTGTTTGTATCAATTCCGAAGGTACCGTTCTTGCACAGGCATCTAACGAACATCAGTTATCCAGCCCATATCCACTTTGGAGCGAACAGGACCCCGAAAATTGGTGGTACGCCATGTGCAATAGTATTCGCAGTGTTCTGTTATCCGTTGACGTAAAAGCTGTACGGGCGATCGGACTGACCGGACAAATGCATGGCTTAGTTCTGTTGGATTCCCACGGAAAGGTGCTCCGTCCAGCCATGCTGTGGAATGATGGCAGAGCTGGAAAACAATGCGAATTGATCCGTGAACGGGTTGGGTTGAAGCAACTCGTTGCCACCACGGGGAATGATGCATTCACAGGCTTCACGGCACCGAAGCTCTTGTGGGTCCGCGATCAGGAGCCGGAATCCTATGCAAGAATTGCTCAGGTCTTATTGCCCAAAGATTATATCCGCTGGAAGCTGAGCGGTACGTATGCAACAGATCGGGCGGGGGCAGGTGGGACCTTGCTGTTGGATCTCTCAACTCGCACCTGGGCGGTGGATTTGCTCAGGGATCTTGAGATTCCAGAAGCTTGGCTTCCGCCAACACATGAGGGTACCGAGGCTACAGGTATTGTTGATCGAACAGGTGCATTGGAGACGGGCCTCCTGGAAGGAACACCAGTTTATGCAGGAGGCGGAGATCAGGCTGCACAAGCAGTTGGTGTAGGGGCAATTCATCCCGATACTTGGGCCGTGACCCTGGGGACCTCCGGGGTTGTCTTTGCTCCGTCGAAGGATCCACGCACCGAACCACTCGGACGTGCCCATGCATTCCCACATGCAATTCCTGAAACTTGGCATATGATGGGCGTCATGCTCAGTGCGGCGGGTAGCTTTCAATGGTATCGGGATACACTTGCAAGCCATATTTCGTTTGAGCAGTTACTTGAAGAAGCTGCAGAGGTGGAGCCGGGAAGTGAAGGACTTTTCTTCTCACCCTACCTTAGCGGGGAGCGTACCCCACATGCTGATCCACTGGTCAGGGGCAGCTTTATCGGGTTGACCTCTCGGCATACGCGCGGTCATCTCACAAGAGCAGTTCTTGAGGGAGTGGCTTACGGCTTAAGAGATAATTTGCAACTTCTCCACGACGCGGGGCTGCCGACTCCTGAGCGGATCAGGATTTCTGGTGGTGGAGCAAAAAGTACGTTATGGCGGCAGATCCTATCAGATATCATGCGACACCCACTGGGCGTGGTCGGGGTGACCGAAGGGGCGGCAATGGGAGCGGCATTGTTAGCGGGGACCGGTGTAGGTATTTGGGATTCCGTGCAAGCGGCTTGTGATTCAACGATCTCTGTTCACGAGCAATCTTTTCCCGGAGATGCAGAACGCGTGTATGCCAGCTTACATGAGCAGTTCAAGGAACTCTACCCACGTCTGAAAGGATTTTACAGCACGTAGGTGGCTATTTGTATTTACTCTCATGGCGGTAGCGTACTCCGGTCGTACCGAGTGGAGCATTGGCACGAGTCCCAATGTTGAGTGAGTCAGCTCCCCGTTCCTGATAGAGAAAGTAGGCTGCACCAGCGACCATAGCGCCGTTATCCATACACAAATCACTACTTGGAGTAAAAATCTCGTAGCCATACTTTTTCGCGGCATGTTGCAGTGCTTTTCGCAGGGGAGTATTCAATGCAACCCCGCCGGCCAGCGTAATTTGGCGAAGTTGATGTTCCTGCGCGATGCGCATGGCTTTGGAGACCAACAGATCAATGATCGCCTGTTGAAAGCTCGCACACAGGTCTGCCTGATTCAGATCGGGAGCTCGGTCAATCGCTGCAATGACGGCTGTTTTCAAGCCACTAAAACTGAATTCTCCATCGGGGCGGTTGATCAATGGGCGGGGAAAATCATATGCATTCGGGTTTCCTTTTTCTGCAAGTTTTTCGATGGCTGCTCCACCGGGATAACCTAGTTTCAGATGGCGGGCGACTTTATCGAGCACTTCACCTGCAGCGTCATCCCGTGTATGGCCGAGCAACTCGTACGTACCATGAGAAATTACTTTGAGCAGGAGCGTATGACCACCTGCCACCGTGAGACATAGAAACGGAAAACGAAGCTCATTGGAGCGGCCCATGAGGTTGGAATAAATGTGTCCCTCCAAATGATGGATTCCGATCAGTGGAATTCCACAGGCCAAGGCAATTGACTTTGCAGCAGAGACCCCTACCACCAGGGAAAGCATCAGTCCCTGGTGATGAGAAACCGCTACCGCATCTAGGTCTGAAAAAGAGATTCGGGCCTTTTCCAGTGCCAGCTCAAGAATAAAGTTGATTTTGGCCGTATGCTCCCGGGCTGCGATCACGGGAACGATCCCTCCAAATCGGTCATGCGCTTCGTATTGCGATGCAATAACGTTTGAGAGCACTTTATGACCGTCTTCTACGACAGCAACCCCCGTATCGTCACAGGAAGTATCGATCCCTAAAATTCGCATAGATCAGATCAGTGAGATGCATCCTGCTCCACGTGAGATGGCTGCAGGTAGGCAGGGGTGAGTGACTTAATATCCGCACCTTCTATACTGCCAGAAGTTTTCAATGCGGCAATTAAAGCTTCCGGCGGGAGCCGATCCATGGAGAGGTATTTGTCATTTCCAGTAAACCGCTCTTTGAACGTATCACCATATTCAACAACATAGACTGAATTCGAGTCTGCAAGGATCTGTTGGATCACGGTATCTATGGGATCTACCGCCATTTCCTGGGAATCGGATGTTGAATATCGCGCATAGTAGCACTGATTACGCCCAGCATTCATGAGCGTCCAGGAAGGTTTAGCACAACTCGCCGCCAGTGCATCAAGTGTATAGATCGGTATCAGAGGAGTTTCAAGTATCTGTGCCAGTGTTTTGGCCGCCGTAACCCCGATATTTAGTCCGGTCCAGGAACCCGGGCCAATAACTACGGCGATTTGGCTCAGATCCTGGGGAGTAATGCACAAATTTTCGAGGGATGCATGGATTTGCTCATGTAAATGCTCAGCAGGGCGGTCGCGAAGAATATGACTGGTGGATAGCTGATGATGCTCCGTGATCAGGACCGTAGTAAATGGTCCGGATGTGTCAAGAATCAGTGCTCGCATGATTTGACAGTTTATCAAGCAGCTCCACGTAACGCGGGGAAGTGGAGGATACCTGGAAGTTTCGCTGATTTTTGTCTTGTCCGAGTGAGATGGAAATTGTCAGGAATTCTGGAACCAGGTCGGACAGGAATTTGGAGGCCCATTCGATAACTACGATATGATTCGGGTTCTCAAGTAGTTCTTGGAAGAGCATGAAGTCTGTATTCGTCAAGGTGCTGAGCCTATAAAAATCAATATGAACCAGCTTACGGCTCCCGAAAAGATACTCTTGGACCAGGGTGTAGGCTGGGCTGGTCACATGGGTTGTTGCGGGGATGCCAAGTCCCCGGGCCAGTCCTTGCACGAAGCAGGTCTTGCCTGCCCCGAGTGGGCCATCGAGCCCCAAGACAGATGGTTTGGGTAACCAGGCACCAATCGAGCGACCTAAGGATTGGGTTTCAGAGGGGCTGGAAGTTATGAGGTCAACCAAGTCATCATAGGAATTCTTGGTGCTGTGCAACGCCGATTATCGTGCAGGGTTGCCCGTTAGTTCTTGATCGTAGTGTATCTTTATGGCTAAATCAAACCATTAGATCTATGAGATTGTACTGGATAGTCCCACTGTTCATCCTTGCTGCCTGCCAATCCGAGCCGCAGGTTACAACAGAGTCCGAGGCCGAAACGGAATACGTTCGATCCCAATCAGCTGAAGATGCGGTTGTATATATCATTACGCCTGAGGATGGGGATGTCGTGCAAAGTGGCATGGTGAATATTAAGTTTGGTTTATCCGGCATGGGAGTTGCGCCAGCCGGCATTGAATTCCCCAACTCGGGTCATCACCACCTGTTGGTGAATGCAGCGGATGCGCCGGCTATGGATATGCCGATCCCAACAGATTCAGCTCATCTCCATTTTGGACTTGGGCAGACAGAAACCACATTGGAGTTAAGCCCCGGTACCTACACACTTCAGTTACTCTTGGGGGACTACAGCCATACCCCGCATGATCCGCCCGTGATGTCAGAACCAGTGACGATCACCGTCGAGTAGTGCGACACAGGCAGCCCGCATCTGCAGGGTGATTGCAAAATAATCCAATGCATAGCTCTCAGCGTACACGTGGGTTGAGATGATGGAGGTTTGAATTACCAGGAGAAGCGAATGAGGTCAAGGGAAGTTCAGCAGGGAGGAAGCATTTTATGGCTCCGCCGTGATCTTCGCTTGACTGACCAGCCGGCATGGCATGCTGCAATTGAAAAGCCGGGTCCAGTTTGGCCAGTCTTCATTCTTGATCCGTTGATTGAATCTACTTATGGTGCAGCACCGAAGTGGCGGCTTGGAAAGAGCCTACATTCGTTGGCAGATAGTCTCGAAAAACAGAATAGCCGTTTACTTTTCCGGCGGGGAGACGCATTAGAGGTTCTCCGGGCATTGATTCTGGAGACGGGTGCCAAACATGTTGTCTGGTCTAGGTTGTATGATCTGCAGTCTATGAAAAGGGATGAAGCGGTGCGGGTTGACTTAAATGCACGGGGGGTGGATGTCCATGAGGTGAATTCCAGTCTATTGTTTGAACCTGAGACGGTACATACGCGGACTGGCGGTTTTTACCAGGTTTATACGCCTTATTGGCGGGCAGTGGAACGTCGGAAGGTATCATCTCCTCTAGATGCTCCAACTGATTTGTCACCGCCCCAGGATTGGCCAAGGAGTGACTCGCTCTCTGACTGGAAGCTCGGTGCTGAGATGTACCGTGGTGCTGCAGTGGTTTCTCGTTTTGCAAGAGTGGGGGAGCGGGCTGCCCGTGAACGCCTCGAATGCTTCGTTGAAAACTCCATTGGGCGTTATAAATCCGAGAGAGACTATCCAGGCAATAGAGCAACGTCAAGATTATCTGAAAATCTCACTTATGGAGAAATTTCTCCCAGAATGATTTGGCATGCTGGTAAGCGTGCATTGACGAACACGAGGAATCCAAGGGAGGTAGAGCATTTTCTGAAGGAGGTAGTTTGGCGTGATTTTGCCTATCACCTTCTATACCACACCCCCCATATTATCAGTAGGAATTGGCGACCGCAGTGGGATAATTTTCCGTGGCGCGAGGAAAACGAGGATGCAGAAGCATGGCGGCGGGGGATGACAGGGATTGAGATGGTGGATGCCGCGATGCGCGAAATGTATGTGACGGGTACGATGCATAATCGCACCCGTATGTTGGCGGCCAGTTTTTTAACGAAACATTTGATGACCGGGTGGAAGATTGGGGAGCAGTGGTTCCGTGATTGTTTGATCGACTGGGATATTGCCGCCAATGCAATGGGCTGGCAATGGACGGCGGGTTCAGGTCCTGATGCCGCGCCATATTTTCGAATTTACAACCCGGAGACTCAGGCCAATAAATTTGATTCCGACCATAGTTACAGGGACAGATTTATTGCCGAGGGGCGCATGTTGCCCCATGAGGACGCATTAAGTTATTTTGAGGCGGTTCCAAAGTCCTGGAATCTCTCTCCTGATCGGCCTTATCCCGCTCCGATCATTGATTTGGGAGCAGGAAGAAAACGGGCAATGGAGGCTTACAGTAGGTATCGCCGAGTGTTGGCAAAAGAGGTATAAGTCAGTTGGGACTTTGGAATGCCCGGATGGGATCTTCTGCTAAATACTTAGTGGGTTTTTACGTCCCGACGGTTACAGACTTTCCGCCCATATTCTGCAGGATAAGACGGGAATCCTCTCGGAAGAAACGTAGTCGTTGCATCGGGTAGGTCTCCCGGGATTAGGCCGTACTTGATCCAAGCGATAGATTACCAAAGGCAAGGTAATATGCCAATGCTAGTCTTCAAGGAGTTCAATATTACTGCCGCGCACAACACCGACCAATGGGATGAAATCAGCATCACCATTGTCGTCAAAAGAAAATGGGCCATAGATCGTGTCCACGTTGTGCATCCCAGATAGTCCTTCCCTGACTGCCTCATTTGAAATATTCTCGGGAGCAACTTCCATAATCGCTTTCAAAAGGAGGTCTGCTGCGGCGTGCGTCCGCGCATGAATATCGCTCGGGACCTCATTGTACCGTGCTTGATGTTCTCTTACGTATACCTGGCTTGCAGGGTGATTGCTACCTGCGATCCATGCGTGTAGCACCAGAATCCCTTCGGCTGAAGATGGTGCTGATTCGCGGACTAAACGAATATCAGAGGTGCTCAGCAGTGTAATCACGAAGGGCAGATCCGTAACACCTAATTCGTGAGCTTTCAGGACAAAATTCTGCCGGTCGGGAGCAAGTCCAAAAAAGAAAAGAACATCTAGCTCCGGGGTTGCACCGGTGAGTGCATTAATCTGAGGTGTCAGATCAGGTGAAGCATCACCGCCACGTCGGTCAAAAGACTGCTTCACGCCGATGGACACTCTACTGAGTTTCCCAATCTCCTCAACAAATTTATCCTCTGCACTTTGAGAAAACCGATCAGCTGCATTAGTCAGAATGCCGATGTTCTTGTAGTCAAGATGTGCGTGGGTTGCACGCACTCCGGCCGGCATTAGAATATCAACAGTGAGCGTAGATCGGAAGAGCCAATCAGATTTGGCAGCTAACCCCTGTGCAGCAGAGGCAGGGGCGATCGTGACAACACGAGCTTCATCAATGATGGGAATAATATGATTTGTGTTTGTCGAGGTGTAGGGTCCTAGGATAAATGCGACTCCACCGGAGATAAGGCTGCGGAACGCATCCTCAGTACCTTCAGTGGTACTCTTACTATCTTCAACCGTGAGTCGAAAGGACGGGCGACCCTCGGTAAGGCCTTCATTCGCGAGAGCGACAGCCATTTCTGCCGCAACACGCATTTCCTGGCCAGTACGAGCCAAGGTACCCGTCAAGGGTGCTGCGAGGCCAATGGTGATTTCCAAGACCTGATCGTTACTTGAGCTGTCACATGCATTCAAGGTCAGAAAACACAGGACAGAGAGACTGACAAATAAAATTCTCATGGCATAAAGTACAGTTTAATCGTAAGTGGAAATCTTCAAATTTAAGACAGTAGCGCTCTCGGTACTTGGTCGTTAATACAGTGCATTGGCAAGGCGGTTCAGGCTAATTTCGGCTGTTGAGGCAATAACAGGCATCACGCAAGCTCAGGGAACAGAGATCGTAGAAATCTGATCATGAAAGTCAGCGGTCAGAGATAATCCGAAGTATGTTGGCAAAATCCCCAATCGCCCTACGGCGTGCGTGGCTCTGCATCGGATGATTACGGGGACGATTCGATGGAAGCAGACTCTGTAGTCCCAGGTTCTGTAATCCCCATACTGCCGCGAAATTCCGTGTCAGCAAGCGTAAGTGCCAGAAAGACGACGACAAATACAACCCCAAGGACCACAGTCAGCATATTGACTGGATTGTCGTATTTCAGGGCCATAAAGATAAAGATGACTAGAATGGTCTTGGAACCCGCAATAGCCAATGCCAAAGGGACATTCAAGATCCCCAAATCAATCTGGGCAGTGATGACCGTGATCAAAGTGAGAAACAGAAGCGCACCAAAAACCAAAGCAAGGGTGCGCACCGGAATGATATGATGGTGGCTCTGTGCCATAAAGCCCTAAATCAGGTAGAGTAATGGAAAAAGAAAGATCCAGATGATGTCAACCAAGTGCCAATACAGCCCAGTCAACTCAACCGGGGTGTAATATTGAGGGGAAAAGTGGCCGCGGGCAACACGCGTTGTGAGCCACCCGAACAGGCCCATTCCCACCAGCACATGGACACCATGAATACCCGTCATCACAAAATAGATGCTGAAAAACTGGGGCGCGAACGGAATGTCGTACTTGGAATAATCTTTGCCATCTACCATCCCGTGCGGTTCGAAGCCAGCCCCTGGGAAGACCCCGTGAGAAAACTTGCCCTCATACTCAAAGTACTTGACAATCATAAAGACCGCTGCACATGCGAGTGTCAGGATCAAAAACCCAATCACTTTGTCATTCTGCCCTTTCTGAACGAAGTGGATAGAGAGAGCAACCGTAAAGCTTGAAGCCAGAAGTACAACCGTATTCAGCGCACCAAGCCGCCAATCCAACAACTCACTAGCCTGAAGGAACACCTCCGGGTGCCAGGATCGGTAGACCGCATAAGCCACAAACATCCCGGAAAACAGGAGTACTTCCGTAACCAGGAAGAGCCACATGCCTAGCTTCGCCGCATCGAACTGCTGTTCGTGGCTAACGAAATAGTGCTTCAGTGTGGTATCTGCACTATTCATTACCTAAGAATCATTTTTTTGGCCAAAGACATCATCCGCCAGGTGAAAATCATAGGGACCACGGGTAACCAGGGGGGTATCGTGGAAATTATGTTCGTCTGGAACCGGGCCGGTGTGTGTCCACTCAAGCGTACAGGCTCCCCAGGGGTTTGCGGTGGCCCTGGGGCCTTTGAACAGTGAGTACAATGCGTAAATCAGAATCATTACCAGACCAACTGCTAGGATGTAAGAACCGATCGTAGACGCCATATTCAGTGCTGCAAATTCCGGGTAGGTTTGCAGGAACTCAGAATAATCATGATAGCGACGTGGCATTCCCTTGGTACCTAGGAAGAACTGGGTAAAGAAGGTCAGGTTAAAGCCAATGAATACAAGGATCGCCGCAATCACGCCCGCAGTCTCATTGTACATCCGACCGGTCATCTTTGGCCACCAGTAGTGCAGGCCTCCAATCAGCCCAATGAGTGCACCTCCCATCATGACATAATGGAAGTGTGCAACCACGAAGTACGTGTCATGTAAGTGTACATCCACTGCCAGCACGCCAACCATGATCCCGGTCAAACCGCCAATCGTGAACAGGAATAGGAACATGAGCGCATAGATCATTGGAGTTCGGAGCCATACGGACCCCTTGTACATCGTCGCAACCCAGTTGAAGACCTTGATGCCGGTCGGGATTCCAATCAGGAACGTGAGCATCGAGAAAATAATCGAAGAGAGGGCGCTCTGGCCTGACACGAACATATGGTGCCCCCAAACAAGGAACCCCAGAAATGCAATCGCAACCGAGGAAAGGGCAATGAAGGTGTATCCAGAGACGTGTTGCCTGGAGAATGTCCCTATCAGATCACTGATAATTCCCATCGCCGGGAGAATCATGATGTAGACTGCCGGATGGCTGTAGAACCAGAAGAAATGTTGAAAGAGAACGGGGTCTCCTCCTAAAGCCGGATCAAAGATGCCAATCTGTAACAGCTTTTCCAGGAAAAGCAAAACCATGGTGATCCCAATCACTGGCGTCGCCAGCACCTGAACAATGCCCGTCGCGTAGATGGCCCAGGTAAATAACGGGAGCCGGTTCCATGTCATGCCGGGAGCGCGCATCTTGTGCACGGTCACAATGAAGTTCAAACCGGTAAAGATGGAGGCAAAGCCGGCGACAAAAACGGCCGAAGTCAGCCAGAGTACTGCATTCGAAGCTCCACTGGAGTAAGGTGTATAAAACGTCCAACCAGTATCCACCTTCCCGACAAACAACCATCCGCAAACCGCCATGATCGCCCCCGCCATGAAGAGATACCAGCTCGCCAGATTCAGTCGAGGGAATGCCACATCTTTGGCCCCGATCTGTATGGGCAGAGCAAAATTACCAAGGATCCCGGGGATGGCAGGAATAATGACCAGAAAAACCATGACCACGCCATGGAGCGTGAACATCTGATTGTATTGATCCTGCCCGAGAATCGTCTCCCCAGGCTCCCCAAGCTCCGTTCGTACAAATGTTGCGAGGATGCCCCCTAACAGGAAGAATGCGCCACAAGCGATCGCATACATAATTCCGATCCGCTTGTGATCGGTCGTAGAGAGCCATGACCAGAGGCCCTTTCTGGCGTTCAAATAATTGTGTGATCCGTCACTCATACCTACTGCTGCTCATTTATAAATGCTACAAGTGCATCGATTTCTTCGGATGACAGATTCGCTGCATATTGCCCGGGCATTATGTCGTCCCAGCCTTCAATAATCTGCAATCCAGGATTTAAAATCGAAGTGCGGAGGTAGTTATCATCAGCTACGGCGCTTGTACCATCTGCGAAATTTCGCGTACTGCCTGCCAGACCAAGAAAAGTTGGGCCCATTGGAGTCGTTCCATCCAGTGTATGGCAGCCAATACAGCCCCACTGTTCGTAGAGGCGCTCGCCTCGTTGTGCGGGTGTTAAGTTGTCATCGGGCAAACTTTCCACCAGCCAGTTTTCAAAGTCATCCTGCGAGTGGGTGATCACTCGAGCGTACATATCTGAATGTGAGGTGCCGCAGTACTCTGCACAGGCGATAATAAACGTATCTTTTTTTGTTGCTTCAAACCAGACATAGGAGTAGCGTCCTTGCAACACATCAGCTTTTACACGAAAAGCTGGGACAAAAAAACTGTGAATCACATCGTCGCTGCTCATGCGAAGTTTGATCGGACGATTTACCGGGACATGGAGATCGGTGGAGATAGCCCCATTCGGATAGCTAAAACTCCAACTCCATTTCCGGGCAGTCACATTCACCTCGTAGGAGTTTGGGGGAGCAATTCCAAGTTCGAGAAATAATTTGAACCCCCAGATAAAAACGACAGCTACAAGAATGGACGGGATGACAATCCAGGAGGCTTCCACCAGTTTATTTTCGTGGACCGGCTCAGGGCGGTCATCCGGGCTGCGCCGGCGAAAACGCCAGGCAAAGATTACCATGGTTGTGACGACTCCCACGAAAAAAATCACACTCGTAATGAGGATAAAGTAGAAAAGCGCATCAACATCCCCCGCAATCGTGGAGGCCGCTTCTGGAAGCCATATTGAGGTCTGCTGGCTCATGCGTACTCAGACTTTTTTGTGTCTTTCATCCATAGTAAGCCCAATGATACAATGAGTATCAGAGCTGTTATTCCACCTCCAACCTGCATGGCACGCCGTGCCACGAGTACGTAGGAGTTGGCTGTTGGATCAAATTGAAAGCAGTAAAGAAAGGCGCGGTCCAGTAAATTGCCAACGGTTCCATCGGAAGCTTCCACGATCGCGGCACGTAGATCTCGGCCCCTTGGCGCTAGATCGGGCAGATAACGGGTAATGATCCCCTCATCACTCAGGACAATCACCGCGGCGGGATGCGCATATTCTCCCTGTTCTTCGACCCACTTGAACATGAACCCCGTTGCCTGGGTCAATGCTCGTATCGCATCTTCGCTGCCAGTAAGAAAATGCCATTCGGCATCTTCATCATCGAGTCGCCGGAGGTAGCGGGCACGCTGCTCAGCCGCTCGTTCGGGGGTATCTGCGGGACTGAATGAAACAGTGACCATTTCGTAACCGTCCCCAGGTGCCCATGGTACATCATCCAGGCTTCGAGTAACGCCGTCTAAAAGTACACTGCACAGCATCGGACAGGTGTGGTAAACAAACGTAAGGACGACTGGGCGATCTTGTTGGAAGTACTCTCCCAGAGTCACAGCTTTGCCGTACGAGTCCGTAAATACGAGGTCAAGCGGAATCTGCTCTCCTAAACGAGGAGTGAGCCCAACTCCCTCGTACGCAAGACTAGCCTGCTCGGTCAGTTGTGCGTACACGGGGGCCGAGTACATGCAAAGGGTAAGTATGGCAATACATCCTTTGTGCATTTAGGGTTGTATTTCCTCAGAGATACGGACACTATCGGGAAATTCTTCTGCTACCCTCATAATGGCCTGTTCAATTGGAATCCGGAACGTGCTATCCTCTAACATTTCGTAGCGATTCAATTGACGGAGTCCGGCAACCCGTAATCGTTCTAGTTCCGGATACGAAGCCTGAGCCGCACGTTCCAGTTCCACCTGCTCCGCCTCACGCTTAAACCAATATGAGGCCAAAAATGTTAACGATCCCAGCCCAATTAACAGAAAAATCACAAAAGAAATAAGGGGGATCGCAGCAATGGCTTCATGCTGAACAAGAGGTCGGTCAGAGGGCCTATCTTCAGATTCAACAGACATGACGGATACGCTAAGCGTTTTCGAAATGCAGGGATTTGCTTAATTTTGGATCTCCTTCGCACACAATTGCATGCCGACTAAGACGCCACAGGAATCCTGCAATGAACACACACAGGAGCCCGATCCAGCAACTGAGATCCAGCCAGTGAAACTGAGCCTGATCTGGATGCAGTATGGGCATGGCTTGCCAGTGAATATCAAACCATTGCATAATCAAAAGCCACACCGCGATGATGGCAAGGGGAATTGAGTAACGCTTGATGGCACGGGGCAAAAGAATCAGAAATGGAATAATGAAGTGCCCAAACAGCAGGATCCCGCTGTGGGTCTCCCATCCATTTTGGAGTCGATACTTAAACCAGACGGTCTCCTCAGGAATTCCACCGTACCAGTAAAGCATATACTGGCTGAACGCGATATAGGCCCAAAACACCACAAACCCAAACATAAGCTTCCCCAGGTCGTGATAGTGTTCAGCTGTCACGGCCCCTCGCAGCATCCCTCCCCGTTGCAGTCCAGCAACGCACAGTGCGGTAAAGCAAAAGGCAGCCATAAACGCTCCAGAAAAGAAGTAGACCCCAAATATGGTTGAGAACCAGTGTGGATATAATGTCATGAGCAGGTCAAACGCTGCGAACGCAGTCGTAATGCTACACAACGGTAAGCCCCAGGCACTTAGGTGGCGTAGGCGGGCGCTGATACCCGGATCACGGGTCACATCCTGAAGCAGAGACAATCTCCACAGGCGTGAAGAGACGAAGGTCCATGCAATGAAATAGAACGCGATTCGAACCAGAAAGAACGGGATATTCAGATAAGCAACCTTCCCGGCCAAGATCTCATCATAGTACTTACTGGTTGGGTCAGCAATGCCTTCCGCCGTCCAGTGGTGATAGGGGCCGTGGGCATCAAATATGCCAATCAGGATGGGAATAAACAGGATAGCAAGAAGCGGGAAGGAGACCGCAGCCGCTTCTGGGATTCGTCGTAGGACAACAATCCACTCCGCACGAACAAGATGTTTGATCAGCACGACGAACAAGCATCCCAAGGCGATGGAGAGGCAGAAGGTCCAGCCGATCAGATAAGAGAAATAAAATTGCTCAAGAAATGCCTCGCTCATACCAACAGCAATGCTTACCACAACCACCACCATACCGACAAGTCCCGGAATGATGTAGCTACGAGATGTACCGGTAAAGGGGTACTGACCACTCTTGGTGGGGGCCAAGGGATCAACAAGCTTCATCAAGAGCGAGCTGCTTCGCAGTGCGTCACGCATAGATCCTCGTTTCAAGGCGTATTCTAAAAATTGGTTTGCTCATCAGCCGGGATATCGTCTCTATCTGCATTCTGACTGCGCTGCAATGCTCTTACGTACGCGACAATTGCCCATCGATCTGCAATCGGGATCTGCTGCGCATACGCGGGCATGGTTCGGACTCCTTGAGAGATGACTTCATACAGGTATCCATCCTCAATGGTGCGCAGGCGGTCATTGTGAAAACCAATGGGTACGAACCCATACCCGCCCGTCATTACAATTCCTTGGCCATCTCCAGCCACACCGTGACAGACCGAGCAGTATATATCATAGCGTTCCCGTCCACGGTTGGCAAATTCCACGGTATACTCCACCGGCATCACTTGTACATAACCTCCATCAGCATTACGTCCGGCGTGGAATGCCACGTCTTCCCGCAGCATGCCACGGGCTACGGTCCCAGGGACCGGAGGTCGCATAGCTCGGCCGTCTTCAAAGAAAGGGTTGGCCTCTTGGGCTTCAAACCGCTCCATAGCATCCATATTTGGATTGATGTGGATGGGTGGATCCTCTTTCAGGCTGCCGCGACACCCGCCGAGAAGGAGCGCAATTCCAAGTAAAAAAGAGAGCTTCTTCATCTTAGGCCGTATGCAGCTCTGAATATCCATGGTCATGAATTACTTCGACCGTCTTTGCACCTGCTTCTTGGAGCAGTGATTCTGTTTGATCCAGATCGAAGTTCGGATCGCTTGCTGCAATGTGCAAAAAGAATGCATCATCGGAGGTCCGCGAAAATCCCCGGGAGTAGAAAAGTGGGTTGTAGGGGCGGGGTAGCCCATTCAATACCAGCATTCCACCTACGGCAAACAACGCAGAGAACAGCACCGTGAGTTCGAACATAATCGGGATCGATGGCTCAATCGCGAAGAATGGCTTTCCGCTGATATTCAAAGGGTAGTCCACGGCGGAGGTCCACCATTGCATCCATGTCGCGAGTCCCAGTCCAGTCGCGCTGCCAATGAGGGTAATGTATCCAACTTTGGATTGTCCTAGTCCCATCGCACGATCCATTCCATGAATCGGGAAAGGAGAGTGGGTATCGAAGTGACGATAGCCGGACGAATGCACTTTACGAGCTGCAGAGATCAGAACCCCTGGATTAGGGAATTCAGCCAATAACCCGTAGACACCGTCTTCCTGGGCTTCATAGATCCCCATGGTTGCCTTCACGCTCTGGATCAATTTCTTTAACATCGGCTCACAGGTTAGTTGGTCTCACTCCCAGACTCATGCTGATCATAGTAATGGGGATCACTTTCCGGCAGTACCATCTTCACTTCTGCAATGGCGACCATGGGTAAGTAGCGAAGGAAAATCAAAAACAGGGTCATAAAGAGACCAAACGATCCGACAAGTGTCAAGACGTCTACGATCGTCGGATTAAAGTAATCCCAGCTACTTGGCAGGAAGTCTCGGTGCAAACTGGTCACCGTGATCACAAACCGCTCAAACCACATCCCAATGTTTACAACGATCGAGGTCAGGAAAAGGAATGGAATGCTTCGCCGCAGACGCTTGATCCAGAAGAATTGTGGGAAGAGCAGATTACAGGACATCATTGTCCAATATGCCCATGCATAGGGGCCAGTTGCCCGGTTCAGGAACGCATATTGCTCATATTCAACCTGTGAATACCAAGCAATGAAGAATTCGGTGATGTAGGCAAAACCTACCATCGATCCCGTAAGGAGAATGATAATCGCCATCTTCTCCAGGTGATCCATGGTGATAATGTTTTGAATCCCGTAGATCTTCCGCGCGAGGATCAGGAGAGTCATCACCATTGCAAACCCCGAGAAAATAGCTCCCGCGACGAAATAGGGCGGGAAAATAGTAGTGTGCCAACCTGGGATAATGCTCACCGCAAAGTCAAAAGAAACCACAGAGTGTACGCTCAAGACCAATGGAGTCGCAAGTGCAGCGAGGAGCAGGTAGGTCTTCTCATAGTTGCGCCAGTGGCGGTTTGCCCCCGTCCAGCCAAGAGAAAAGAATCCCAAAATCCGGCGGCGGAATGCGTTGCGAGCCCGGTCACGTAGAGTCGCTAAATCCGGGACTAGACCGACATACCAGAATATGAGCGATACTATGAAGTACACGCTGACGGCAAACACATCCCAGAGAAGTGGGCTTTTGAACTGAGGCCACATCTCCATCTGGTTGGGAAGGGGCAGGGTCCAGTAGATTACCCATATCCGACCTACGTGGATCGTGGGAAACAACAATGCACAGATGACCGCAAAGAGGGTCATCGCCTCTGCACTTCGGTTAATGGCCGTACGCCACTGCTGCCGGAAGAGGAATAAGATGGCTGAGATCAAGGTTCCGGCGTGCCCAATACCAACCCAGAACACAAAGTTAACGATGGGCCATCCCCACCCTACGGGGTTATTATTGCCCCAGACCCCAATCCCGTTCCATACCAGATAGGCGATCATTAGTAGAAGGATACACAGCAGTGTAGAGGACACAGCAATGGCCATGTACCACACGGAAGGGGGGCGTTTTTCTGTGTGATAGGAGACTAGCTGGGTGATATCATGAAACCCCAGATTCCCGGTAACCAGTGGTGGTTCCGCGGGGAGCGTTACAGTCTTGTCAGTCGATGCAGACACGTTGCAGTTGGATGTTTTCTAGGGCTATGGCGATCCCGCAGGCTCCAAGTCCTGATTTGGATTACGTACACGGGCCAGATAGGAAACCCTTGGTTTAATGTTCAATTCGGCCAATAGCTTGTAGCTGCGCGGATTCTGCACGGCTTGGCTGACCCCACTTTCCTGATCGTTGAGGTCACCAAAGGTGATGGCTTCAGCCGGACAGGCCTGCTGACAAGCGGTTGCAACCTCATCGCGATGTAATGGACGGGTTTCCAGTCCGGCTCTCTTCTGCGTCTGGCGAATCCGCTGCACACAGAACGAGCATTTTTCCATCACTCCCCGGAATCGAATCGACACATTCGGGTTCTGGGCCATCTGCACGGTTTCCGGAATCGTTTTGGACCAGTTATAGAAATTGTACCGGCGAACCTTGTACGGGCAGTTATTGGCGCAATAACGCGTACCAATACACCGGTTGTAGATCATTTGGTTTGTGCCGTCGGGCGAATGTACGGTTGCGGCAACCGGACAGACGGATTCGCAGGGCGCATTCTCACAGTGCTGACAGGGCATGGGTTGCATGACGATCTGAGGATCTGCATCCAGATCTTCCCCACCCTCGGTGATAAAATACCGGTCTACGCGCAGCCAGTGCAACTCGCGCCCATGGCCGACCTCTTTTTTGCCGACGACCTGGATATTGTTTTCCGCTTGGCATGCGACAATGCAGGCATTGCATCCCGTGCAGGCATTCAGATCAATGACCATTCCCCACTGATTCTGCCAGTAATCACTGTCACGAAAGGCAGGGGTTTTAGCCGGGTGCTGATTTTTCCAGAGCTCAGGGTAATCAGAAAAGTCCGTCTTTACGTCGGAGCCGGGCGTCGGAGCTTCATCCTGCAGAGCGAATGCCGGATCTGCTTGATACTCCTCCATTGTTGCTGTGCGGATCAATGGGCGGGCTTCTGTGTCCAGAATGCCGTGATCCTGTGTCGTAACGATGGTCCATTTGCGGCCCGTTGCCGCGAGTTGGACTCCGACGGAGACAGGTTTCGCGAGCAAATTCCTGAGTTTTGCAACGTTCGTTCCCACGCCGGTGGCCAGGGTACCTCGGGCATAGATATCCGTTGTGTCGTCCGTGTCCCAAAAGGGGGTGTCCCGCTCGGGTCGTGTCGTAGAGATCTCGCGGCCATACCCCAACGTAACCGATACGGTATCATCTGCATGCCCGGGTAGAATCCAGATTGGCAGCTCAACCTCGTGTCCGTTAACGGTCAGTGTGACGACGTCAGCGTAATAGCGACCTTTCGAGTACTCGCAGACAAGCCCATGATCTTCCGCGGTCTTTGGGCTTAGTACGGCAACGTTGTCCCATACAATTTTCGTGATCGGATCCGGGAGCTCCTGACACCAGGCATTATTGGCAAAGCTGCCATCAAGCACGGTGGGATCCAGTCTGACTACGAGTTCAAGGCTGGAATCGGATTCCGGGAGCTGTGCGTCGAAGGCAGGTTCGGCGGTAACCGAAGGATAGCCGGTGTCTTGCAGATAGCCATCGTGCAGGACACGGCACCAGACATTTTCTAAATCTTCCTCGCCCAGTACGGAGGCCCAGGTTTCACGTACCAAATCGTACCCTCTGGTATACTGCCCACTCGAAAGTGCACTGAGGATTTCGATTTCACTTCGCGTATCCCCGTACAGCGGGGCAATAAGTGGCTGAATTGGCGTGAGCGTCCCATCCCATGAACGGCCGTCTCCCCACGATTCTAGGTAATGGGTCAGGGGGATGTGCCAGGTACTTGCCCGAGCCGTCTCATCAACATGCATACCGACATGTACGGTGTCACTGACACGTCCCATCACATCCTGAAAATTCAACTCTGGTGGAGCATCATAGACCGGATTGACTCCCAGCATCAGCAACAGATCAATCTGCCCGGCCTGCATTTCCTCGACCAGTGCGGGGAGCGTCTGTGATTGGGGTAGTTGGGTAGAGGCTCCGGTGTCCAGCAAGGTTATGGCTGTACCCACGGCACCAAGGGCATGGTTCATGAGTGCACAAAGTGCATGTACCTCGGCAGGTTGAGTTTCACCGGCAACGATGACACAGCGACCATTGGTTGTTTGCAGATCTCTGGCGATGCCGGAAGCAAACGAGTCGGGGCTTGCCCCGGAATAAACCCCCAGTGCAGTGGCAATCTGGCTTGCCAGATCGGAAATGGCATCCGACCGCATCCGCCTACGATGATCGGCCATGGTGCCGGTTACGGTGTAGGTGCTCTCTGCAACATACAGCCGACTCATCTGATCTTGGGCGCCATTGAGCCTGCGTCCTTGGGCAAAAGAAGAGGTGTTCAAAGTGCCGTTCTTGGCATGAGGGCCAAGAAAATCTGCATCTAGGCTTACAATGACTTCAGCATTTGCAAAGTCATAGACCGGTTGTAGTGGCTGCCCGTAGGCCATCTGAATCCCAAGGGTCTCAACATCATCTCCTTCGCTGCGATAATCAATCCATCTCGTATCTGGGAACTGACTCTCAATTTGAGCCTGTAGGCGGGCACGCGTTGCCGAACTGTCTGGTGCTGCAAGCACAGCCACACGTCGATTTCGTGTCTGGAATCGTTGGCACAAAGACAGAAAATCTTCCCAGTTCACAGGAGAACCGGTACGCAAAATGGTTTTTGAGCGGTCAGGATCATAGAGTTGAAGCAAGGAGGCCTGTTCAAAGACGCCAGAAGATCCCGAAGCGTTTGGATGATCTGGATTGCCTTCAACTTTGACCGGTCTGCCATCGTAGCTTTTTGCCAGAAGTGGGCGGGCGGTTCCACGAAAATTCATCGCAGTCGCATAGTGCAGCGGAACGCCAGGAATCAGTTCTTCCGGACGGTCCGAAAACGGCATGATGGTTTCTACCGGGCGGCGGCAGGCGGCTAGGCCAGCCATAGCCATGGACGCGCCCAACAGTTGCATAAAGTGACGGCGATTACTCCCAGTAGGGGCGTTACTCGCTCCAGGGATAAATTCCTCAGAAACCTGTTCCAATAGGCTGGGATCTTGATCAAGGTGTGGGCGGCTGCGCCACAACTTTTGCTCGGAGCTCGCAGGAGTGTCGCCAATAACTGGAAGAGATATCATAACACGTTTCCGACTAATAATGGCAGGCGCTGCAATTCGTTGGTGGGCGAATACCTTCCTGTTTGATTCGGTTCAAATTATCTTCCAAGAATCCGGCACTGTGTACGTAGCCCATCGTAGTGATTTCTTCATTTGGTCGGAGGTACTTCTCCGGTTCCCGGTGACATTCAAGGCACCACCCCATGGAGAGCGGCTCCTCAAGACGTACCACATCCATCTGATCAATTCTGCCATGACAGGTCTCACAGCCGACCCCGTTGTTTACATGCGCCGCGTGGCTGAACTGGGCATAATCTGGTAGTTGATGGACCTTGACCCATGGGATTGATGAATTGTCTGCCCAACTGGCTCGCACTGGTGCGAGGTCTGTGCTTTGTGGAAGAACAATTTCGTGACAATTCATGCAGGTTTCCGTTGCCGGCACGTTTGAGACATCGGCTACTTCCACAAAGTTGTGACAATACCGACAATCAAGCCCCAACTGATCTACATGGACACGATGGCTGTAAGGTACAGGTTGCTCAGGTGCGTAGCCGACATCCGTGTACTCGGGTGAGAAATAATACCACACCAAAAATACCACAACGATACCGCTTCCAAGCATTGCACCCAGAGACAGGTGCGGAAGCGTGTTGGATTTCCTCGGAAAAATTTGGGGCATTGAAGGGTAGAGCGTTCCAGCCGCAGCGAATTTACGACATTATTCTAAATTTTAGGCCGTATTCTCGGATTCTATTTAGTAATTCAACAAATCTTCACAATAAATCAACCGAAATTTCAATTGGGAAGAGAGCTGCCGGTTTTCAACCGGTTGGTCATCCGGACAAACCGGTGCGTGAACATGATAGAGGCGGCTATCAGGCCAATAACAAGCCCCCACCAGAATCCCTCCGGCCCCATCCCTAGACCGAACCCGAGTCCAAGGCCAGTTGGCATGCCAATCAGCCAGTAGGCAATAAATCCCATCACCATCGGGATACGTGTGTCCTTCAGGCCTCTTAGTGCTCCCAGTGCAGTGGCTTGTAGTCCATCAAAGAGCTGAAAAAGTGCTGCAATACCAAGTAAGCTAACCACTTGTAAGATGGTTGGGATATTGGTCGGATCACTCGTGTCCAGATAGATACTGACAATGAAATTCGGAACAAGCAAAAACAGGAGTGCTGTACAAGACATAAAGATGAGGGATAAGGCCATGCCCGCGTATCCTGAAATTGCCGCGGCAGAAAAATCCTTGGCCCCAATATTTTGGCCTACCCGGACGGAGGTCGCAAGACCAATCCCCAGCGGCACCATATAGGCGATCGCAGCGCATTGAATGGCAATTTGATGGGCAGCAATCGGGACTGCTCCATAGGTGCCAATCAAAAAGGCGGTTGCACTGAAAAGGGTCACTTCAAGCCCAATGGATCCTCCGATTGGAAATCCCACACGCAGCAGTTCGCGAAAATAGCCGAAGTCGGGGGTTCGAAGCTTCCGCAGGACTCCGTAGGAGCGATAGGGATGCTGAAAGGCAACATACAGGGCAATGCAAGTAAACATAAACCAGTGGACAATACAGGTTGCCCATCCAGTTCCAGTGAGTCCAAGACGGGGGAGGCCAAAATTGCCGAACATCAGCCCGTAGTTCGCTCCAATATTCAGTAGGATACCCATCAAAATGATGATTGTAATGGGCAGCGGTCGAGCAATTGCTTCCACAAAATTGCGCAGTGCATTGAACCACATAAAGGGGAGGTATCCCCACATTGCGGCTTGCAGATATCCTTCGGCATAGTCCATTGTGGCCGCATCCTGCTGCATGAGGATCCATGGCAATTTTGCATTCCACATGATCAGTAATACAGGAAGGGACAGAAGAGTGGCCAGCCAGAGTGCCTGTCGTGTAGTGCGTCCAATGGGATCGTGCTTTCCAGCACCGTACGCCTGTGAAACCATCGGTCCCACGGCCAACAGGATTCCGATTCCGATCAGGGCAAACAGGAAATAGGTGGCGTTGCCGAGAGCTACTCCAGCGAGTTCCGGTGATCCCAGGCGGCCTACCATCATCACGTCAACAAACCCGTTACTGATTTGTCCTAGCTGGGTCGCGACGATTGGGATCGAAAGGAGTGAGACCCGGCGGGACTCATTCCAGATGCTATGACTTTGGTGACTGCTCACGGGGTTTAAATTTTATTCGCTGTGGATCATGCATCCGTCAGTAGAAGTTTATAGGGCAGCGTAACTGACCACCAGCCAATGCAGCTATTACTCATCGGATTACTCATACAGGTAAGTTTTCAGACGCCTCTTCCCGAGCGTGTTGAAATTTCGCCGGGATCGGCCTCTCTAAAAGTAGGTGAGACTACGAATTTTTCGGCAAAAGCATATGATGCAGATGACGAAGCGGTCACGGGATTAGAGACCAGGTGGCATATTGCCGAGTCAGGAATTGCGACGATTGATGAGAGCGGAGCAGTTCGGGGTTTGGCTCCCGGTAGCGCGGTTGTCGTTGCGATCATGGGAGGAAAGCCAGGATATGCAGAGATTACCGTTGAGAAAGGTGGCGGTACAGAACTTGTTGCCAGCGTACCGGTCTCTCCAATACTCTCGGGGACTAGCGTGCCCATTGAAGTGGGAGTAAATGGCTCAATTCCGGAGGGCCGTATTCGATTTCTCAGTAGTAATGTTACAGTTGCAACGGTGGACCGGGACGGTCGTATTCATGCGAAGAGTCCAGGTTCATTCACGCTGACGATTCGGACGGCTGGCGCAACGGCTTCCATGGGCCTAGAGGTTGTACCGAATCCCGTGGTCTCCTATCAGATTGCACAAAATCGATATATCGTGAGACAGGGAGATGTTGTACGTTTTCGGGTTCAGGCAGTTGATGAGGATGGGGAGGAGGTGAAAGGGGTTTATCCATCGTGGGAGGCATCGGGTGGTGGAGCATTCATGGAAAGTGAAGGGGCAGAAGGAATCTTTGTGGCGGAGGAGGCAATTGATTATACGATCACTGCAAATATTGGAGAAAATATTCAGCGATCCCTCATTTTAGCCGTTGAACCTCGAGTCCACAAAGAGACACTGGTAGTTACCGGTCGTGGCCCGATTGCACATCATAATTCAGGAGACACATGGGTGTTTGAAGGTGTGAATGGTCGCGATTATGCGTATATCGGCACCTTTATGCACGACTGGATGAAGGTTTTTGATGTAACCAATCCAGAACGCCCTGTTTTGACCGATTCAATCCAGGTGGATGCTCGTCGGATCAATGATGTGAAGATTCACAAGAGTAATCGACTTGCAGTGATTACGCGTGAAGGTGCCTCTAATCGTCGCAATGGGATTGTAATTCTGGATCTGTCGAATCCAGCACATCCCGAAATTCTTTCAGAATACACGGCAACCGTCACCGGGGGTGTCCATAATGTATGGATTGAGGAAGATCTTGTGTATGCATGCCACAACGGGACGAGTGCGCTCCATATCATTGATATTTCTGATCCGGTTCATCCGAAGGAAGTCGGTCGCTGGGAACTGGATAGGGAAGAAAAGACTCTGCATGATGTTATTGTCCAAGGCGGGTATGCATACCTTTCTTACTGGGACGATGGCGTCGTCACATTGGATGTGGGAGCGGGAACCCACGGTGGGACTCCAACGGCTCCTGTAATGGTCAGTCGGCTTTCCTACCCAGAAGGTAATACCCATGTCGCATGGAGGCACGGCCAATATCTATTTGTCGGAGATGAAATCTTTCCGGACGATTGGGATGCGAGCAAGCCAATAGATGCCAGAGGATACATTCATATTCTAGATGTGTCAGATCTTGAAGCTCCCGTAGAGGTTGCCCGGTATGAAGTGCCGAATGCGGGCACCCACAATGTGTGGGTAGAAGAGGATCGCCTATATGTAGGCTATTATCAGGGGGGGCTACGTGTGGTTGATATTAGTGGAGAGCTGAGAGGGAATCTTTACAGGCAGGGTCGGGAAATAGCGCATGTTATGACCACGGATGAACAGTCTATGGTACCGGGGTGGCCTATGACCTGGGGAGCTCAGATCTTCAAAGGGCATATCTATACATCCGATTTGAATAGTGGGCTCTGGATCGCCAGGATGGAGACAATCAGGCCGTAGTCGCAGGAATTACGGGACGCACCGATACGCCGAAAGCGAGACGACAGGTGCTGATTCCCAGGAAGCTGCCAGAAAGATTTTGGCTGTCAGGGATTCCGTGTCTTGAGAAATGATGTGGGACGTGTATGCTCAAGTGAGGTGAGTTAGTTAGCCGAAATAGGCACCTAAACTTGTGCCGAAACTTGGTACACAATGTACTTTCGGGCGTTGAACCCCTGTGCATGTTGGATCAAAAATTGCATGTGCTTTTTCAATCTCAGAGGATTTCGTCATCATAGAGCGTGTATAAATGCCATCTTCCAATAATCAGAACTCAGTTGCTTCTCGTCGTCAGTTTCTCCAGACCTCCGGTGCGTTTGCGCTCGGTTTCGTTGGACTACATTCATTGGTTGGATGTCGTGGTTTCTCGGCGCAAGCGAAGGAAAAATTCGGTCCTCTCATAGCTGATCCAGAGGGAATTATGGATCTGCCTGAAAATTTCAGTTACAAGATTGTTTCCCGCATGGGGGATCTAATGGATGATGGGTTTTATGTGCCGGGCGCCGCGGATGGCATGGCCACGTTTGCCGGCCCTGCCGGAGAAACCATTGTGATTCGGAATCATGAAGTTAATCCAGATGCAGGTCCAGATATGGGTCCATTCGGGGCGGATAATATGCTGCTGGATCGTATTGACTCAGATCTCCTGTATGATGCGGGCACAGAGGGAAGCCCAGCGCTTGGCGGAACGACGACCTTTGTCTATGATACCGCGACGCAGGGGTTGGTATCTCAATATCTAAGCCTTGCTGGCACGTTGCGCAATTGCGCAGGCGGTCCAACACCTTGGAATACCTGGATCACATGCGAGGAGATCACTACTCTGGCGGGAGATGGATTTGCCGAAGATCACGGCTATGTCTTTCAGGTTCCCGCAAGCGTAACACCGCAGATTGCACGCCCAACTCCGATTCGGGCAATGGGGCGATTCAATCATGAGGCAGTGGCGGTTGACCCGATGACCAACATAATCTATCAGACAGAGGATATGCATGATAGTCTGATCTACCGTTTCATTCCGCAGGATCCCACAAATCTGGAAGCCGGAGGTCGATTGCAGGCGCTTCAAGTCGCAGGCAGGTCCAGCCTTGACACGCGGAATTGGGAGACACAGACCGTAGCGGTCGGATCACAGATGGAGGTTAGTTGGATAGATCTGGACGATATTGAAGCTCCGTTGGATGATCTGCGTCTTCGAGGATTTGATCAGGGTGCAGCTAGGTTTGCACGCGGTGAGGGGATGTGGTACGGGAATAATGCCGTTTACTTCGCCTGCACCAATGGTGGGAGTGCTAAGTGTGGCCAGATCTGGCGGCTAATTCCCTCGGAGAATCGGCTCGAGTTATTTATTGAACCCAATGATCCCGGTTTGATTGAGAATGCAGACAACCTTACGGTCACTCCTTGGGGAGATCTAATCGTATGTGAGGATGGATCCGATGAACAATTCCTCGTTGGAGTCACTCCGGAGGGTGAGATCTACAAGTTTGCTCGCAACGCGGTGAGTAACTCCGAGCTGGCAGGAGCAACCTTCTCACCGGATGGGACTACCCTGTTTGTCAACATTCAGTGGGACGGCTTGACATTGGCCATTACCGGCCCATGGACCTGATCAGCTAATACGGTGCCAAATAGTCTTCGAGTGAACCAAAGAAGTCTCGATAATATCTTCGCGCAGCACGTGGAGTTAGACTTCTTGAATTATAGATTCCGCGTGCATCATCATCTACGTCCTGAAGGTCGAAGTTGAGCAACACCCGCGTCCCATTAGGTGCGTCGGATACCAGCGCAGAAACCTTCAGACGTGTGGGGCCGGACAGAAAGCTCAGAAAGGAGCCCTCAGCCCGATAGTCCGTGTTGATAATCCCTTCATCTTTTTCAGCGTCTATGATTGCAAATCCCTGTTCAGCAAGCATTTGTACAGTCGCATCAAAAACAAAGTCATAATCCAGATCATAGGTACGGGAGCGATCCTCTGCCGGGAGACTCTGGGTGGTGACACAGCCTATGAGAAGGAAGGGTAACAAGAGAAGAGGACGTTTCATGATATTGTTAATTTTGTTGCTAACCCTAAGCCGCCGTCAGCGGTCTAAAGGTCACGCTAATTGATCACTCAGATGATAGATCAGGGTCAATTGTGAGTGTAGTTTCGGGAAGTTTACCAGGTACAGCAATTGCGTTCAGGACCTGAAGGGTAGTCAGGATAGATCCCTCCTGCCCAGATGTCTTCGGACTTGATTCCGTTAAAGTGCGAGGATAACCTCGCCAACGTTCGCCTCTTCTATGGTAAATACTCTTCAAGAGCATTAAAGAATTCGCGGTAATAACGCTGCGCAGCGTGTGGACTCAAATATTTTGAACGATAGATGACAACATCATCGCCCCATAGAATTTGATCCTCAATTTCTTGGAGGTCAAAGTTCAGCTGGATTTGCGTTCCTCTCGGTGCATTTGATACCAGTGCAGAGATTTTCCTGCGTATAGCACGGCGATTAAAGGACCGATTCTCTACACGGTAATCTGTGTTAATGATCCCTTTTTCCTCTTCGGTGTCAATAATAGTAAATCCTTGTTCGGTAAGCATTTGCACGGTCGCATCAAAAACAATATCGTGGTCCAAGCCATCAAATGTGCGGACATAGTATTCTACGGTGGGGTGGGAATGGTCTACAGGGATGTACTGAGTAGAGACACAGCCAGAGAAAAGGACAGCAATGAATAAAAGAGGAGGTTTCATGACATGATTGACTTTAGTTTTTCAAACAAGGCTCTTGCAAACTTCTTGTCCAGTCCGCAAAATATGCCCCTTGAGTATCTCGGGAGCAACATTCGTGCCGAATGAGAGAATTTTGCACAAGGTTCCGCTGCTAACCTTATGACGCCGTCAGCAGCTTAATCGTCATGCTGGTCGATCACTCAGATGATGAGTCAGGATCAATCGTGAGTGTAATTTCGGGATGAGTACCAGGCGCAGTGATAGCGTTCAGAACATCAAAGGTAACCAGGTAAGGTGCATCCTGTCCAGTGGTCTTCAGTACGAACTCCGTTAGAGTATGAGGTGCAACCTCGACGAGGTTCGCATCTTCATGGAATGTGAAATCAGAGGTGTTCCGTAGTAAAAATCGGGCATCGGAGTGGTTCTCTAGTGTGACATTCAATACGGATGTTCCAGACCTGAATTCAGCACTCGCAACGGTAATAGATGCATGAATGAGCGGCAGGAGTTCAGCTTCACGACCAATCAGCGTGTTTCGGTGCCAAGCAACGGTTCGACGTGCCCTCAGCCCTTCATGAATACTTTCGGCGGTCTGCTCCTCCGCAAATACAAGAGTAACCGGTCGGTGCCCTCCTTGGGCAACCTCAAAATCCCAGTCAATCAGTCCGTGAATATCGCTAGTGCCAATGATAGTCAGGTTATGATCAAGTGCAATCTGGAGAGCCTCATCCGAGTACGTAAACTGGTTGGCAACCTCAATGCCATGCAGCATACCCTCGTCAATGAGAGTTCTATGCAGATCGTCCAGTACTGCGATCCCGTCCGAAGCTTGGGGAGTCCAGGCAGGATGATTCCAAAATGTGAATGCGCCCTGTTCCCGAGCCGTTTCAAATACCTCCATAACCTCCATTGGTGCCTCACCCTGATCAGACACCAATGCATTCGCGTCCGTGATGAATATTGCGTTGACATGCCCAGGAGGCATGGAACGCGTAATTTCTACTCCAGGGATGATGATCAGTGGATGGTCTCGATTTGCTGCCTTTGCGACTTCAAAGGCACGATTACGATCGGGAAGAGGAATATCAGCTCTGTGCGGGAGATACTCCAGATGTTCCGTCACCGCAATCGCGTCCAGTTCATCGCGATGTGCTTCTTCAACTCGGATATTTGGCCAGACGCTGCCGTCAGAAAAAACAGTATGCATGTGCAGGTCACAGGTCAGCGTGTAAAATCCAGGGACATCAGGGAACTCAATGGCGCGGTGATCCTGCGCTTGCACACGACTAGAGACCAGAAACAGAGCAAAAATGATCAGAGAGAAACGCATAGATTTGAGATTTAGGAAGCAGATTAGGTACAGAGGGGTTCAAGTAAGATATGCGCCCTCTTTGAAAGATACCAATCAAACGCAGATCTCCCATGATTCCCTCCACGATGCACCGCCATACGAAGATCATTTCGACTTTGGGGCCTGCCTCAAATAATCGTGACACGATTGCCGCCTTGATTGAAGCAGGCACGGATGTGGTTCGGCTGAACTTTTCACACGGTGAGCATGAAGATCATCGGAAGGTTGTTGAATTCGTTCGTGAGCAAGCGCAAGAACAGGGGAAACAAGTTGCAATATTGCAGGATCTTCAGGGCCCGCGTATTCGGGTAGGGGCGGTCCAGGATGGTTCGGTAACGCTAGTCGATGGAGCGGAACTGACGCTATCTGCATTTAATTCGGTAGAGGATGTGTCGTCAGAGGAGCACATCTATGTTAGCTATGATGCACTCGCATCTGATCTGGCTCCTGGAGGACAGATCCTTATTGATGATGGTCGATTAGTGCTTACCGTCACATCGATTTCAGGGGAAGATGTTCATGCACGCGTGGAGGTGGGGGGCATTTTGAAATCACGGAAGGGAGTAAACCTCCCCCATGTACGAACGAGTGGGCCCGCATTGACTGAAAAAGATCTTGCAGACCTTGAAGTAGGGATTGATCTGGATGTTGATTGGATTGCACTGTCCTTTGTACGTAATGAAACCGATGTTGTACATCTGCGCAAACATCTGAAAGCTGCAGGCCATCGGGCAGGTATCATTGCAAAAATTGAGAAGCCCGAAGCATTTGAATCCATTGACGAAATTCTAGCGGTCAGTGATGGCATCATGATTGCACGTGGTGATCTAGGAATTGAAATGCCGATGTCGTCCATTCCCCACGCACAAAAAAAGATCATACATAAGTGTCTCTTGGCGGGTAAGCCTGTCATCACTGCGACGCAAATGCTGGAGAGCATGATTGAAAGTCATACCCCCACACGGGCAGAAGCGAGTGATGTTGCGAATGCAGTTCTCGATGGTACGGATGCGGTGATGCTGAGCGGAGAAACTGCTGTCGGTGATCATCCAGCGCATGTGGTTGAGGCAATGGCTCGGATCATTCGATCGGCAGAAGAACACTGGTATGCACTGCCGGAAAGAAGCCGTGGACTCCCGGAAGAGTTAAGCTCGATTAAAGATTTTCAGGATGTCACGGATGCGGTGAGCCTAACTGCCTGTGAACTGGCCGCGCATGTAGGCGCACGAGCACTGGTTTGTTTGACTGCATCTGGGGCGACTGCTCGTGCACTCGCTCGACATCGTCCCCAAATGCCCGTCTATGCATTTACGGATTCCCCGCATGTCATTGGGCAGGTCGGGGTATTGTGGGGTACAAAAGCTTTTCAGATTCCTTTCCAGAGTGATACGGATGCGGGAGTCAGGCTGGTTCAGCAAACGTTAGTCAGTGAAGGGTATATCAGGAGTGGGGATACCATTGTGATTTGTGCTGGTATGCCACTTCCCCGGAAAGGACGCACGAACCTAGTTCATGTGAGCTATGTAGATTGAACATGATGCGCAATACCCCTGCGGCTCTTTTCTGTATGTTGCTATTCCTTGCTGGATGCAGCAGCACATCGTTCTTTGGATCCAGATTTAACGACTTTTCTGCGTACTACAACAAGTACTACAACGCGCAGCGTTCCCTCTCCGAGGGGATCCGGGGCTTTGAGGACAGGATGAGGGTTCAACCGATCGATCAGGATATATTCCTGCCTCTTTTTGGGCATGGTGATCAGGCATCCATGCAGCGGAAGCCGTTTGAAGATGCAGTAACCAAGAGTGCGGATATCCTCCGCAAGCACCCCAATTCAAAGTGGGTTGACAATGCAATCATGACGATTGGAAAAGCATGGTTTTTCACCAATAACTTTGTTGGAGCGGAAGAAAAGTTCAATGATATTCTGGAGTTGGACTCTCCCCTTAGGGATGAGGCGAATTTCTGGCTGGCTCGAACCCTGATTGCCAGTGGTGTTTACGAGGAAGCATTTACTCATTTACAGGCGGTTCTGAGTGCGGAAGACCTTTCAAGCCGTTGGGCACCTTACTATCAGTTGGCACTGGCTGAACTGCATGTGCAGAATGAGAACTGGGAGGAAGCTGCTGTGGAACTGGAGGCAGGGCTATCCACTATTCGTGACAGAGATCTGGCCGCTAGAGCTCAGTTTCTGGAGGGGCAGGTGCTGGAGCAACTGGGGCGATATACGGATGCGGTTGCTGCATTTGAGCGGGTACAGCGTCATAAGCCGTTTTATGAGCTTTCGTATGCAGCACAGTTCAGTGCTGTACGGGTCCTTTCTGATCATGTTGATCCAGATGAGGCAATGAGGAGGCTGCGGCGCATGGAGCGCGATGACAAGAATTATGAACATCGGGCACAACTGGCATACCTGCGGGGGCGTGTCCTGACTGAACAAGGTCGATATAGTGAGGCGCTTGAGGAGTATGATGAATTGCTCTATGATCCTACCGCTGGTGGAAGCCAGGTACGCGGACGGGTGCATTATGCACTCGGTACATTTTACAGGGATGTGTTTTCAGACTATCCCTATGCAGCAGCGCACTTTGATACAGCAGCCGGAGCCATCCAAGCACCTGGCAGCAGGCAGCAACCAGGTAGGGCAATCACGATCCCTCCCAAACCCTCACCGGGTGCGATTACTGACAGTGATGATCAGGCCCGGATATTTGGGAGCTTCTCCGAAGTACTCGACAGAATCGTATTAATGGACTCGCTGCTGTATCTCGGAACCCTGGATGACAGCAGCTTTGCAGCGGTTGTTACGGAGTTGCGCAAGCGCCGGGCAGAAGAAATCGAAGAGATGCAACGTGAAATGCGCCAGCGTCAGTCTGAATCCGCTTTTCGAGGTGGTGGAGTAATTATAGAAGATGACTACGGATTCGGGGCCGAAGTACTCGTTGCCGGATCGGAAGGGGAGGCAGGGTTTCTCTACCACAAGGATGAAGTGCGGATGTTGCAGGCCCGTCAAGATTTTCTGTCCATTTGGGGTGAGCGGCCATTGGCACCGAACTGGCGTCGTATTGCAGCGATTGAGGCGGCACAGGCGGAAGAAAGAACGGAGGATTCAGACGAGGATACCAGAGAACAGTACAGTGTAGGAAGGGTCATGCCGACAGTGGATGTGTCGGCGGTGCCGAGAACCCAGGAAAAATTCGACGCAATGCTGACGGATCGGGCAAATGCGAGATATGAATTGGCGAATGTACTCTTTCTGTCCATGAATCGGCCTGACTCGGCATCCGTGTGGTACCGAATGGTGATTGAAGAGGACAAGGACGAGTTGGTCGTGCAGCGGGCCTATTACGCTCTGGCGGAAGTCCAAAGGACGTTGGGAGATACCTTAGCAGCGAATCGCCTCTACGAAATTATTATCTCGGACTATCCGGAATCGGATCTCGCCGATCAGGCCTATACCCGTTTAGGGCGTTCGATTCCTGATCGTGCGTCTGCAGACTCTTTAGCGATGGCAGAAACGGCATACAAGAATTCTCAGGCTCAATGGCAACAAGGAGTCAGTGAAGAGGTCATCAACGATCTGTTTGAACTTGGTCTCGAATGGACCACGACTCCCGTAGCTCCGAGGGCACTGTACGCAGCAGGTAGAGCCTACCTTGAGTGGGCCGCCAAAGACAGTGTAGATGTGCTGGGTACGATGCCGGTTTCTACGAGTACGACACGACTGGAAGCTGCCGGGTTCTACCCGCGCATGGATTCCACGGCAACGGCAGAGGATAGCCTATTGACCCTGCCGATGCTCCTCAGATATATTCGATCCAATTATTCAAATTCTCTTCAGGCGGATCGCGCCAATCTCATGTTGGTGGCGCTGCAAGAGGACCAGAGGCGGCGCCGAGTCATTGCAGATTCCTTGGCAGCCCGTGAATTGGCGGTTGCTGATTCACTGCAGCGTGTTGCCGATTCACTGGCTCTGCAGCAACTAATCCCCACTGATTCACTCATACTAACGTTGGATAGTGATTCACTTGCACAGGTAGACTCTTTGAACATGGTGAGCGAAGTCGGTGCCGACTCGTCGCACGTAGGTGCTCTGGATTCCATGGCAGTCGCCCCTGAGGAGGGCAATGTCTCTGATTTACAGCAGGCGGGGATTGTATCGAGTGACGAGGTTGAGGCAGCGGTTGAACAGGACGCAGAAACAGAGCAAGAAGCTGTCCAGGAACCATTGAATGAGGAGGGATCTTCAAGTCTGGAGGTGACCAGTGATCCAGGCTTAGGGAATATTGACTGGTCCCTAGGGGGATATACGATTCATTTGATTTCCTACGAAGATCACGAAATGGCCAAGGCATTCGTTATAAATTTTGGCCGCTCACTTCAGGATGTCCAGCAAGCACTCGACATTTATGGGGCAGAAGTGCAAGGCGGGATCGAATTCAGAGTTGGCCTCGGACTGTTCAATACGGTTCGGGAAGCGGAGTCCGTGATACAACAATTGAGTGGGCGAATTCCAGGTGATGCACGGATCTCCCGGATACAGGGTACACAACAATAGCCTGAATAAATCCCAGAAATGGTGTTAGGAATTCAGATTTATTGAAGTCAAGTCACCCAATGCAAATTCACGGAGGCGATTCACAGAATAGAGGATGATCGGATTTACTGATCTCTGCGATCATTTAAACCTTCATTGCTCCCATCCAAAGGGATCAGGCGGAATATAGCAGCGCTTATCCCAGTCGTCCTGCGTTGGCCCTCCCGGGAAACCAATGAGTTCAGACCCGGCTTCACACCAAAGTCCTCCCTGGAGTTCGCAAAACTTTAGTTCAGGATAGATGATCCCGCTACGAGGATTCTCGTTGCAAATCTCAGGCTTCTCGCTATTTGATAGAACCGTCCTCAGATAGTCAAGGCCATTTTCGCCAGAACGACCTAGCATATTGAAAAGTGCAGATGTGGAGGGACTATTGGATCCCGGCTCTCTGGACTCGTAGATTTCGATGATTATATCATATCTATCTGCGATTACTAGGGCCTCTCCGGCATTCATGGCTTGCCAAGGTTCTCCGTCAACAAATATTCTCCCGACTTCCGTAGCAAATGCATCCAGTTCCGCCGCAGAATATGACTTATAAGCCTGGTTCAGCACGGCCGCAACTGCCCATGTTGATGTATATGGTCCTTCCGAATCTAAGAGTTCACGCATTGCTCTTTCGGGCGTAGGAGCTTTCCATTCTCCGCTTTCCATAATCATGCCCTGATAATGAGGGGATAGATCAGATTGTTGAGCAGAGGCCAATGAGGCAAATCCACAAAGTATTAGAAAAACCACAAGCCCTGTAGTACGCTGGCGAATAAAAAATATCTTGGTCATTCGTGTGAGTAATTAGAATTAACAGGGAGTACTTGCATCATGAGGTTCACTAGCAGAACCACCATAGACCCATGCACTACTGTACCGGTAAAAGCGGCTGGGGTAATCGATGGTCGGAGCCCATTGCCCGGCAGCCTTAAGCTTTTCCCAGTAGACGGGCCACAATCCACTTGGATCCAAGGTCTCGTAGATTAGTATTTGCCCGAAAAAGCCTTTTTTCGAGAATTTGAAGGTAAGGTAGCTGGCGTTTGGGTGAGAGCGGAGGGTCATTTTGAGGCGGGATAGTGTGGCCGTGGAAGAATTCGGCCCCTGCGCTCGCTGAACCGACATTGTGGTCCATTTTGGGCACCATTTTAGGGCCAACTGGACGCACTTCGGGCTGTTTTCGCTTGTTTTCACTACCAATCTGGGTGCCCGCCGGGCGACGTTAGGCCGCCTTTCGGCGTGCCTGGTGCCACGCCTCGTACCGCTTCTGCTGCGCCTGTACCCGACTTTGACATAAAAACTAATTTTGGTGCAGTCACAGGCCGATTTTGGCCTGTTATAGGTCCATTAGGTCACTACGGGAACTTGGTGTTTTTGTTCAGACGGTTGTGGTTACGGTGGGTAACGGGATCGGATCTATGTCTAATGCTTCATAGATCTGCCGCTGATAGAACTCGGGTTCGGAGGTGACTCGCGTGTGCACGGCACCTCCTTCCTTGAGTTTTTGAGTGTAGGTTGCTCGCCGTTGCGGGGACAAATGATTGCGAATCGTATTCCAGCACCAGGTCACGCTTTTTTGCCGCAGGCGGGTTCGTATGACCTGTACGACTTGATAGGCAAGCACGGTGATAAACAGGTGTCCTTCGACGCGATGTTGCGTCCGGTGAAAGACCGGACGCAATCCCAACTCGCTTTTCAGAGACCGGAAGACCGCTTCTAGATCGGTCAGCAGCACAAACGTCCGCCAAAACTGTTCGCTCGTATACTCCTTCACATTGGATCGCAATATGTACGTTCCCGGATCCGTCCACATGGTATTGTCTTTGGGCTGGGCCGTCCACTTGACTTCCACGGCGTTTTTTTTCTCCTCATCTGCAATCACCTCAATCTCGTAGTGCTGCCCAATCCCGTCACTGCGTTGCCTCATCCGATCAATCCGTGCCCGAACCAGATCCAGTCGCTTCCGGGTCCGCGGCCGGGATAGCCCTTCATGCAACTGCTGTAACTGCGTCTCAAATCGCTCCCGGCGACGGGCAATCATTGCCCGCTCCTTCTTCCCCCGCTGGGAGGAACGACAATAGATCCGAACCTCCTCCTTTGCCCGAACCTCATATACCTCCAGGTGATCGTTGAGCTCAAGGACCTGCTGATCCCCCGGATCAAATATGCGTTTCCGCTCTCGGCTGACCACCACATACTTGTACGTATGCTGCCGAAGCCATTGCACATTCTCTTCGGTGGCAACCCCCCGATCCATCACAACCACGGCCTCCCTGGGCACATTTAGCTCCGTCAACATGTGCTGCAACGGATGGCCCTCAAAGACATTCCCCTCAAAGAGCCGGGATCTGCAGACAAATCCACTGCCGTCCAACACCACCGCCAGGGTGATCAGACGGCAGTCACTCCGCTTCTCTTTGGAATGCCCATGCTTCGCCAACGGGATCTGCTCCGCATCCCCTTCCAAATAGGTGTTCGTTAGATCGAAGAGCGTCACCGTACGCTCCAGGTCAAACATCGTCATCGCCGCTTCGAATACATGATCCTCAATCTCATCCCGAACCTGCATCAATGCATCCGAAGCCCGGTACAACTGCTTCAGTGACATACGCGCAAACGAGGCGCCCAGAAACTCTTCCAGACCGCTCTCGGTGCAGAGCCATTTATAGGTCGCATGTTCGGAGGCGGGCCTTGCCAATCGCCCGATGATCAACCCCAGGACTGCATGGGTCATCTTGTCCGTAAAATTCAGCGCACGCAACAGACCGAGCACCCGCAGTTGTTCCAGTGCCCACAGCGCCACATGCTCAACCCCCACGCTGCGCGGATAGCGCATCTTCGTAGAAGATACATCCACCGTTTTCCAAACTGGTTCTCCCGATTCTCCTTTGGCCAGCTGTGCCTGTTCCAGACACTTCCTCCGCCGATCCAGAAGCTGCGCGACAATGCGCTCCGCTTCCTCTTCAAGCCGCGTCGGCAAGGGCTTCAAGAGCGTACGCTGGCGGTCAAGCAACTCTTGAATACGACTGCATAGAGAAGACCAGTCCCGTTCTCGGACCCAGAACTTGCTTCCCAGATTCAGAAGCGTTTCCTGTTTGACCCGGTTGCCGTATCGAACATTGTGGACCAATCGAAAGGCATAATAGCAGGTGCCATCCTGCATGGTACGGGTTTTGGTTTTTCGGATAAACATGGTCTTGGCGTGCAGGAATGGTGGGCCTACGCGGGGGATCGATCAATGTTCCAACAAAATAACGTATTATGGCACTACATCCCCCGGCCTCACACACCAACACCCGAAAGAATTAAGGCATCAGGGGCAAATTGGAGCCGAATACCGAAGACAATGCCAAAATTCGGAGACCTTGCCTTAATTAATTCGAAAAGAAATATATATTGAGACCCCGAACAACAGCCTCATGTCAAAGATGGGTTAACGATCTGGCCCAGCCGGTGGACATTCGCGGCCACCACGCCCAGGGCTACCG
>VXSC01000043.1 GCA_009838195.1 Rhodothermaceae bacterium
CAGGAAGGAAGATCTCCGGCAACGGAATCAAAGTTCTTCAGAGAAAAAACGTGAGTTTTGGAGAAAAAGAACAAGCTGCTCCCCGCAATGGATTAGATCGCTGAATCCGGAAAACGTAAGGCGAAAAACTGTGATCAGGTCCATAGGCAATCGGATAATCATAAACCCCGGACGGAACGCCAAATTGGTCGGTCCACACAAATCGTGGTAGAGCCATAATAGACCTTTGATCAAATTCGCAATTGTGATGACAGCATTATCACTATTTCGCAAAGATTTATCTCCGCACTGGGCTCTTCATTCTTATGCCAATGTTTGGTGTAGTAGTATTTGAGTATGGGGATGGAATGTCTTGCAGAATTCTGAACTTTAACGGTGCTTTTGGGTACCCGCAGGCATCTTCGTGCGGGGATGTCGCTCTTCAAGAAATCAGTGCGAATAATGGTTTGTCTCTGAACACACTGATTGTATGTTAACAGTTGGCAAGACGGTGAATTTTCGTTTTCGACATTTGAATGATTATTCAGGGACATTCGTCTTCGTCAGACGGGGGCTGCGTATTCTTGTGCTCTTTTTGATTTCTTTCTCTACCGTTTCCGCGTCTCGGGCACATGTACAACAAATGCAACTCTCTATCGACTCGGATAGAGGTGGCTTACGTAATTCTGTGATCGGGACTTTTGAAGAAAGTGATCATGACCAATCATGGTGGAATGTAGAGTTGGAAGGAGTTGATCTATTGCTGATACCCGATCTGTACCCCCATGATGTAGCTTCTTTGACGTACGGTGCATTGACTGGCCCTGTCTTGAATCCAGGCATAAGTGACTTATCCAATGAAGCAGTAGAACAGATAAAACTAGATGGGCAGGTTGTAAACCGGCGCGGAATGGTCGGCCGTGCGCGGAATTCGATTCCAGTCCCGGAGAGAAATTTGGAAGTATACGAACTCTCCCAGTATGCGCAATTTCTGAGTGATGTAACCTTGGCTACTACCGTTGATCGAGGTACAAAGCGGACTGTACATCCCGCTACATTGACCGTTCCGGTCGGGAACTGGAATACTATACCGCCGGTCACGTTGACGGCGGAGCAGGACAGTGATGGCACCAGTGACGTCGCAAACCTAATATTCCCGACATCGGGAAGCAAAACGATTCCGGGACAGACCGTAGTGACGGTCGTGGATGGCAAAATCCTCCGGGAGTTTTCACATCGGTTCATTGGAGAGGGGCAATGGACTACGGTTAGCACTCCGCTTGTGGATGGGGAACTGTCTTCCGGGGATGTGCCTTTTCCGATAACCGGAAATGCCATTCTGGATCCAGCAGCACTAATATTCCAAGCAGGCGGGTGGAAACAAGCTCAGCAGTATTCTTTGACGACAAGACTGGATCATGGGGATAAGCGGGAGATGCTGGATTTCACGACGGTGGGGCGAGGAACGGATGATTTAGCGTATTTAGACGTAGAGGAGCAAGTGCGCACGGACCCGCCTGTTCATCTTTCGTCAGACTTGAATACGATCCGTATCAGGTTTGACACAGGCAAACCTAATGATAGTCACGTTAGAATCACGGAGGGAGGGGCATCAGGAACTTTTAAAATTTGGGTTGAGGGAAATTATCAAGGTGATTTGACTTTAAATCTGGTAGAAGTAGAAGACGAAGAAGAAATTGTGGTAAGTCGTCTAGGATGGGGAGATTTTATAACTATAGAGCCTTCCAGCGTCACGTTTACGCAGGGTAATTGGTTAAAAAGGAAGACCGTGAAAGTGACGGCTGTTCAAAATGAGAGAGTTCGTTTTGGTGATGAACCTTATAATGAAGTTGGCACTTTCATTGGTGTGGATGAGAAATGGGTTGGCGAAGCGTATGATGATACGGAATTCCGCTATTCTGAATTGTGTGTGATAGTCACGGACGACGATGTTCCAAGCTTTGAGATTGTCCCTCAAAAGGTTGATATCTACGCGGGAGAGTCTTTTGATTTTGAGGTACGGTTAAACAAAAGACCACTGGGCAAGAAAAACGACGAATCAACGGCAGAGGTTGATGTGGATATGACGAGGTCCGGGCTATCTGTAGCTGTCGGATACAATCCCGACTTTCTGAGGTTTACCCACGATAATTATAATGATTTTCAGAAGTTTACGGTGTACACTTCACAAAAGTGGGGCAGTAGTGGGCGCATCAAGGTATATTCCACAGAACGTAATAAGGATTGGAATGGCTATCGCGGTGTTGAGGGCTATTTAGAACTCAATATAAGAGGTGAATCAGACATCAATGCAATCAATGTTTTTCCGGGGAATATCAAACTGAATGAGGGAGGGGAAGAGACCTTTTATGTGTCGTTATCGAAGGAGCCTTCGGGGGATGTAACGGTAACGATTCCACCGTCCAACACGGATTTGAGCTTTAACAGTAACAGTAACAGTCCCACTTCGCTGACCTTTACTCCTTCGGGGGACAAGACCTGGAGCAAGTCGCAGCTCGTGACGGTGACAGCTGCGGAGGATCCTGATGCACTTGATGATATAGAAACCATTACGTTGACGGCCACAGGCGGTGGTTATGATAATGTAAAGAAAGAACTAACGATCACGGTGGATGATGACGAGGAGGCCGGCTTGATCGTTAGTTCAACGATTCGCGTACCTGAAGGCGAGACGAAAACGTTTACCGTGCGGTTAGCGGCAGAGCCATCGGAGACGGTAACGGTGACGATTCCACCGTTCGATACGGATTCGGATTTGAGTCATAACAGTCCCACGTTGACCTTTACTCCTTCGGGAGACAAGATCTGGAATAAGGATCAGCTCGTGACGGTGACAGCTGCGGAGGATCCTGATGCAAAAGATGACACGGAAACGATCACGCTGACGGCGAGTGGCGGTCAGTATATTGGTCAGAAGAAAGAGGTAACGGTCACGGTGGATGATAGCGAGGAGGCACGCTTGGTAGTCAACCCCATTTGGATTGATGAATTAGATGAGGGTGCGGATTCATCGTTTACCGTACAGTTATCGGCGCAGCCTTTGGAACAGGTGACCGTGACGATTTCCGCGTTCACCGTGCAGGGACTGAGCCACGACAAGGAATCCACGTGGCTGACCTTTACAAGTTCCGATTACGATACGAAGCAGGAGGTGGTAGTTTCGGCCGAACATGATCATAATGCGATGAAAGAGACAGGTACGATCAAGTTGACGGCTGCGGGCGGAGAGTTTGAGGGCGCAGAAGAATATGTAACGGTCGTTACGAGTGATGACGATGAGGCAGGCTTGATTCATGCCAACCTTGACGTGGTGTCTGTGGATGAGGGAGGGAAGAAGACATTTTCAGTGTGGTTATCAGTGAAGCCTACGGAGACGGTCACGGTGACCATTCCAGAATTCAATAATGATGGTCTGGAACGTAATGAGTCAAGGCTGGAGTTTACTCCTGAGACCTACCGTGTTCCGAGGTATGTGGAGGTGTCTGCTAAGCAGGATAATAATGCGGTCGACGAGGAGGAGATCATCACGTTGACGGCCAGTGGCGGTCAGTATACTGATGTAGAGAAAGGAATAACGATCAAGGTGGACGATGATGATGAGGCTAGCGTGATCGTCAGCCCCATGATGATTGAGGTGGATGAGAACAAGTCGGAGGTGTTCACCGTGCGATTATCGGCGGAGCCTACGGAGACGGTGACGGTAACGATTCCTGCGCTGACCGA
>VXSC01000044.1 GCA_009838195.1 Rhodothermaceae bacterium
ATACATAGCGCCCCGTAGCCTTATCTGACGGCCGTCCTACTATACCAGGGAAGTGATATAAATACACTCTAATCCAAGTGCTCCCCATCGATTGAAGCAGGTGATCATACGAAGCAAACAGACCGTCCTCGCTCACATTTTTGTAGTAGAACGGGGGGAGGACCAGCATGCGTTGCACACCGGCGTCCAGTGCATGCTTTGTTAAATCTGCTGTATCTGTCAGAGCGCAACAACCTGTGCCAACGATCAGATGATCAGGATCAACGCCAGCATCCAGGACCGTATCAAGGGCTCGTTTTCTCTCCGACGTACTCAGACTATTCGCCTCCCCTGTCGTCCCCATCAGGACAACGCCCATGGCACCGCGTTCCAAAAGCCATTGCACATGGGCACCTAGACGATCATGGTCTATCCTCAAGTCTTGATCGAATGGAGTAAGGCTGGCCGTCAACACTGAAATTCCTGTGACTTGAGACATCAGAATAGCTAGTTCGTAAGGTCTTGAATGCCGCCCTGCTCTACCGTTTTATTGTGGCTCCGATCAGAGCCATTCTACATGTGCCTCAATTCCCGTACCGAGTACATGAACTCTGGCCTTAAGCTGGTATTTTTCCTCATAGGCCGTTGAAACAGCTTTAGCAACCGATTGTGCGTCCTGGGACCGAGCCAGATTGATTGAACAGCCGCCAAAGCCACCTCCCATCATCCTCGCCCCGAAGACTCCAGCAAGCGATTCCGCGTGCGCGACCAAAAAATCAAGTTCTTCGCAACTCACCTCATAGTCGCTTTTCAGGCTTTGATGTGATGCAGAAAGTATACTTCCCAGCAAGCTCCAATCTGAGCGGACTAAAGCATCGCATGCGTTCCTCACCCGCTCATTCTCATGAAAAACATGCCGGAGGCGCCGCCGCAATACAGATTCTTCCAGACGATTGATATGATGAAGTTGTATCTGGCGCAGTGAGGTGATCTCCAGGTCGGCTGCTTTAATTTGCTGCAGGGCCTTGTGACATTCCGCACGCCGCTCATTGTACTTTGAGTGGGCAAGCTTTCTCTTTACCCGACTGTCAATCACAATGAATTGTGCATCCCGATTCTGAATTGGAATATGCTCCCACTCCAGTTTCCCACAATCCAAAAAAAGTGCATGATCGGTACGGCCAACGCGGGATACAATCTGATCCATGATCCCGCACTGCACTTTCGCGTACTTGTGTTCTACGACCTGACCGATCCGAGCGAGATCAAGCGGATCCATGGGGGTATCGCGGAGCTTTTCCAATGCGAGTCCGGTTGCCATTTCCAGTGCGGCCGAAGAGCTAAGGCCTGCCCCCAAGGGGATGTCCCCCAAAATCAGCAGCTTGACAGGTTCCGGTGGGGGAAGTTCTTTAATCATCCCTGCAACGTACGTTGCCCAGTGCGCGTGCGGCACCTCAGGCCATTCCCCCGGACAATAGGATAGACTCTCCTGATAATTCAGTGATCGAAGTTCGTGGAATCCAGTTGAGCTATGACCCACAGCAACATAAACTGCCCGATCCAGCGTCATCGGCAGTGCTAATCCACCATTATAGTCCGTATGCTCCCCGACAAGATTGACCCGACCGGGCGCACACGCTACAAACAATGGATCTGCACCTCCACGCCATCTCCTAAATGCCTCTCTTACACGCTCTTTGGAATTGAACATATCGAATGCAATCACTGCCGTTGTCTGGAGATCCGATTCATTCAATCTGGACGGCCAGGGATTCTTTTAAGCTTCATCAATATCACCGGCGAACAAATTTGACCGCAATGTCAGCCCCAAGAAATGTGTAACACGGGATGATCCTGTACGAATTTAGTTCTCTCAAAGTACTCATCCTGAGATACAACCACGAAGAATATATTTCTGCCACGCATTCAACGAATTTTGCCTCCAGGACCCCTCAAACACGAAATTTACGCTCAGGTTACGAACCAAGAAGCTTTTTACTAGTTTTCGGTGAGTTTTCCGAAATAAACGGATCTCTCATTGCATTTTCGTCAAGTACTGGTTTCACCTGCAAGCACCAACTTCGCCTGCAGAATTAACCAACCGACAAACATCTGCGAATTTTGATTGACCATAAACTTTAGTAGTATGCTTCCGACTGCATTTTATTCACGCCAATTAGACCTTTGTGAGAGCATGGATTGGACACGCTGGAGCGGATATTATGCTCCCCAATCCTATCAACTGCACCACGAAAATGAGTATCACAGCATCCGCACCGCAGCAGGTTTGATTGACATCTCTCCACTTTTCAAGATTACAATTACGGGCCCGGATAGTTTGACACTCTTGAATCGGATTGTCGTGCGCGATCTTTCTAAACTCAAGGAAAACCGTGTTGCCTACGTAGTGTGGTGTGATCCGGATGGGTTTATTCTTGGGGATGGCGTCGTCATGAGACAGGACACAGACACCTACTTCTTCATGTGCCATGATCCCACTTTCGGTTGGATTCAAAAACACGCCACCCACCTCAATGTGTCTATTAGAGACGAGACGGAGTTACTTGCCGGCTTATCTTTACAGGGGCCCCATTCTGCCAAAATACTCTCCCATGCAGGTGTAAAGGACCTCTGCAGCCTCAAATACTTTGGAGCCATCCATACGAATATCAACGGTACACCAACCTGGATATCACGAAGTGGCTTCACAGGAGATTTAGGCTACGAATTGTGGTTTCCAAACAATCAGGCATTGAACGTTTGGGACACACTCATGGAATCAGGATCTGAGTTTGCTTTACGCGCCGCAGGCCTCAAAGCCCTGGATGTATGCCGGATTGAAGCGGGGCTGTTACAACATGGAGTTGATTTTCAGAATGCATCGCAAGTACTGGTTCGTGCACAGAAATCCACGCCCTATGATTTGGGGCTCGGTTGGATGGTACACTTGGATCGTGACCCTTTTGTTGGACAGGCTGAACTTCGAAACCTCCAGAACTCCCGGTATACGATGGTCGGACTGGACATTGACTGGATTCAGACGCGAGATCTATATGAATCAAGAGGGCTGCCCCCTGCTCTCCCCGTTGAGGCATGGTCCACGTCGGTTCCACTTTATCGGGACCATGCACGCCAGCATCAGGTTGGCTATGCAACCAGTGGAACATGGTCTCCGATACTTAAGAAGTATATTGCACTGGCTACCATTGAGACATCCTACGCATCCGATTCTGTGCGAATTGAACTTGCCGTAGAGCATGCACGCCACTGTGTGGACGCGCATCTCGTAGAACCACGATTTTATGATCCCCCCCACAAGCGAGCACCCGTGGGATGAGTGCCTCCTGGGATGCCGTGATCATAGGGGGAGGTCATAACGGACTGGTCTGTGCGGCCTACCTAGCACGTGCGGGGCGTAAAGTATTGGTCCTTGAACGCCGCGATGTCTTAGGGGGTGCGGCCGTATCTGAAGAAGTCTTTCCCGGGTTCACGTTCTCTGTAGCCTCCTATGTGATCAGTCTGTTCCGCCCGCGTATTATTCGTGAACTGGAGCTGGCGAAATACGGCTATCAGGTGATTCCCATGGATTGTGCATTCCAACCTTTGCACGATCATCACGGACTTGCACGCTGGGGTGATGCAGTCCGAACATATTCAGAGATCAGTCGCTACAGCCGGCGCGATGCCGAAAACTACCATGAATTCAAACGCACTCTAACTCGATTCGGCCGCATCGCCGCCCAGATTATCAATCGCCCGGCTCCTACGGGATTTAGACCTCAGGACCTTCACACACTTACAGGACTGCTGCAATCGGTTCGAGGTCTTGAGCAGCATGAGTTGCAACAACTCGTGCGGTTACTTACACTGAGCGCTGCAGATTTTCTTGATGAATGGTTTGAATCAGAGATCCTAAAGGCTCCCCTCTCTGCGAGCGGAATCATCGGCACCTTCCAGGGAGTACGCTCCCCAGGCACTGCCTATGTCCTTCTACATCACTATATGGGGGAAATTGATGGCGCCTTCCGATCATGGGGCTTTGCCCGAGGAGGAACCGGGAGTGTGAGCCTGGCCTGCGCCAAAGCAGCCCAGGCTCACGGTGCAGTTATTCGCACGAATGCTGAAGTGACCAGTGTGCGTGTCCGAAATAATCGTGCAACTGGCATTATTCTGGCCGATGGCGAAGAAATCAGTGCCCGCAGAATTGTGTCGAACCTTGACCCGAGGCGGACACTGACAGGATTGATGGATCCTGCACATCTGCCGGAGGATGCGGCAGATGCACTTGCCCGTTTCAAGTATCGGGGAAGTAGTGGTAAAGTGAATCTGGCTTTGAATGGCCTCCCGGACTTTACCTGCCGGCCAGGTGTGGGGGATCATCTAAGAGGTGACATTGCGATTGCACCGAGCGTTGATTATCTGGAGCGTGCGTTTGACGAAGCCAAGTATAGCGCGTTTTCATCCCGTCCCTTCATTAACGCGGTGATTCCATCACTTACGGACCCCTCCGTCGCTCCACCAGGCAAGCATGTGATGTCGTGTTTTGTCCAGTACGCCCCCTATGCGTTGGCGGGGGGACCGGAAGCCTGGAACTCACAACGCGAGGCATTCGGACAGGTGGTGCTGGATACGCTCGAGGAATTTGCTCCGGGGCTGCGCGACCGTGTAGAACACATGCAAATCCTGACTCCCCTTGACCTGGAACGTGACTTTGGATTAACCGAAGGTAACATCTTTCATGGAGAACTCAGCCTGAACCAGCTTCTATTCCAACGCCCTGCCTGGGGGTTAGCTGGATACCGAACCCCGATACGGAATCTGTGGATGTGTGGGTCAGGTACACATCCTGGTGGTGGTGTAATGGGAGCCAGTGGCGAACTGGCGGCAAAGGAGCTTTTACGGGAACGGCGCTGATGCAAAAGCCTGACGTAATTATCGTCGGAGCCGGAATCAATGGCTTGGCGGCTGCAGCCGCTCTATCCAAAGCAGGGATGGATACCCTCGTCCTTGAAAAGAGGGATGTCGCCGGTGGACTCTCCGCATATCACACGTTTGGGGGCAGATATCGGATTCCAGGATTCCGCCCCTACCCGGGTGGAACGGTGAACATGCTGAACAAAGCACTAAGAGTGATACTGTCCGAGCCGACTTCCAGTACAACCGCGGGACTCTGGGATCGTGAGCCCTTTGAGGTCGAGAGCCTCCCTGCTCTTGCGGATGCTGGCAATGCATTAAAAACACTACTCGGCGTTCCTCTGAGACACACTTCACTGCGGAATAAAAGTGCCTGGCTGACCACCTTGCTCCAAACGCGGATCAAAGATTTGGCCAGATGGATCCCGCTCAGTTGCGTAGATCTCTTCAATGAGTTCGATCTTCACGAGACGCAGCGCTGTGCTCTGGCTGTTCCCCTGTCTGTGCGCACCTTTGCAGGGCCCCGGTCGCCATTTGGAGCACTCCAACTGTTGCTTCATGCGACGGAAAATATTTCGAATGGGCATGCTTCGCTAGCGGCAGAACTGGAAGCTATTGCACGTTCGAGCGGAGCCGTGCTCCGAACAGGTACTCAGGTCAAACAAATTCGCTCTGACTCCAACGGGGCTCATGTATTGCTGCAGGACGACGCCCCCATCTACGCCAGATTCATTCTGGTGACATGCTCCCCGGCAATGCTTCGTAACCATTTACTGAACCCTGCTTTGGTCAACCAGTGGCCCCCGGTCCGATCTCGTGGCACCTGTGCAGTGCTTGCACTTGCGATGGATGGGCTCCCGGACTGGCTCTCGTCAGCCCGAACGCGTGTGACTCCTGGCTTGGTTGCACAGGAGCAAGCCTTCGATTGTGTCAAATACAATACAATCCCCACACAGCAGACACTCGAAATTGTCACGCAGCAAGAGGACAACACTGTGATCATTTATGCGCTGCAAACCCCTTTCCAGACAAGTGACTCATGGGCCGAACCAGCGCGAGAATTATTGATCGAGCGAATCCTGAATCAACTCCCGGGCTTCGACCGACCGATCCTTGCAAAGCAACTCTGGGTACCGGCGGATATAGCAGATGAATTTGGAGTTCCTGACGGGCATGTTCTCCATTTTGAACGTGACCTGGATCAGTTATTGTTTCCTGCTCCTGATTGCCTTTTCCCTGGCGTATACTGGTCCGGTCATTTTGCCAATCGAGAGCTTGGGCAGATTGGTGCTGCCGGGTTGGGAGCAGCACGTAAAATCATCAATAAAAGAAACCACATGTCTAAACTCTCGTAAAGAATTTTAGTCATGTATCTTTAGTTCTATGGAACGTTTTCTCGTATTCGTACATCTTTCTCTGGCCATCATACTGCTTGGATGCCAGCAAAACGTGCGCTCTCAGGCACAACTGGTTTCGCCGGAGTCTACAGCCACGATCAATGACTCCATCACGCTTAGCCGGCAGACCGCCATCACACGTGCAGTAGAAACGGCGACACCTGCCATTGTCAGCATCAACGTTATTGAATTGCAACAAGTCCGTTACCGGGATCCATTCGCGGATCTTTTTCAGGACCCATTCTTCGGACAGTTTTTTTCCGAACGGCAATCGCGAATCATTGAACGCCGTGTCCAGAACCTCGGGAGTGGCTTCGTAATATCTCCGGATGGTTATATCGTGACCAACCACCATGTAGCTGGGAATGCAACCAAAGTGACTGTATCGCTAACTGATGGACAAACACTGGATGCGGAGTTAATTGGAGCCGATAAGGCAACTGATCTTGCCCTCCTGAAGATTTCTCCAGATCGTCCTTTGGACTATTTACGTTTTTCCGAGTCCCCCGAGCCGATCGTGGGGGAATGGGCAATCGCCTTGGGAAACCCTTTTGGACTCTTTGAGGCAGCGGCCCCCAGTGTGACGGTTGGAGTAGTCAGTGCAGCAAAAAGAGACCTTGGAAGCAAGGATGGACGCATCTACCATGACATGATCCAAACAGATGCTGCAATTAACCGCGGGAACTCCGGTGGCCCACTCATCAATGCTCTCGGTGAAGTGATTGGCGTCAATGCTGCAATCTACAGTGAAAGCGGAGGATCCGTCGGCCTGGGGTTCGCGGTCCCCGCTGCCAGAGCTCAGAGAATTATCAACGAGTTGCGTGAAACTGGCCGGGTTGACCGCTCCTACTATACAGGAATTAGTTTTGTAGCTGTGACCGCACAGATTGCTGAAGCTCTGGACCTGGAAGATACACGGGGAATATTGATTGCTGATGTAGACTCGGGTTCTCCTGCCGAAGAAGCCGGCCTGCTGCCCTATGATCTCATAGTGGGACTTCAGGACGAGTCGATCTCAAACCATGATGACTATGTCGCCCGAATATTTGATTTCAGACCGGGAGATGTGATCACGTATCATGTATTACGTGATAACCGCAAAGTGCAGTTAAGCTTACAAATTGGACGGCGGGAAGGTTGATCAACGCATCTCATATCAATTCCAGCTGTCTGATTCTTGTCTCCTGCATCCTGCTCACAGGATGTCTTCCTTCCTCCTGTAACCGGATTGAATCGCAGACGATATCTCCCGCAGATTCTCTGTCTCGAACCATTGCAGCCGGGATCCCGCCTGATACCCTTGCATCTCCAGATGTGATTCGTGGAGCGGATCTAGAATATCCTCGGACCATACTGTTTGGTAAAGGTAATCGAATTTATGCGAGTGATACGGAAAGCGGGCGCATCTTTGTGTTTGATCTGAACGGAGTTGCTGAGACCTCTTTTTCGTTACCCAACACTACTTTCCCTTACCTTGCCGGATGGAAATCTGACTCTCTCATTGTCTTCGATCCAGAGGCACACCGATTCCATTTTGTAGTGAACAGGACAAGTGTGGACTCCATCGTTGCTGAAAAAGTGCCCCCAAAGTCATTGCAGTATGTCTTGGCAAACGAAGATAAGTTGTACCTCAAGGCCGTTACACGTGACACAACCCACTTCCTTTGGACATTGGACCGAGCCGGAAATCCGATTCAAGAATCCGTTTTGTATGGATCTTCCTGGGAACATGCAGGATTTCTGCGTAACTTTGACGATCAACTTGTCAGTCTGAGTGGATTCTACCCATGGATTTTGATCTGGACAGAGGATTTATCGGACGGCCCCGATACACTGCGATGGAGGGGCTTCGATTCACCGATGCTGCGACGAACCTATGCATTCGATCAGGGACAGGGTCGAGGTGCTCCCCTTATCACCAGTTCAGCCGCGACAGCGGGGGAATTCTGGTTCGTACTGAACCAGCGTGCCGGCTGGCTTCGTGTGGATGTCTATGACCGCTTAGGAATGCTCCAACACATACTCATAGAAGCCGACCCCAGTTACATCAAAAACTTTTACCCGATTGACCTGGCTGCGAAGTTGAACCCAGATGGGACCTATCAACTGGCAGTTGCACTCGTGGCACCGGAACCTTCCATCCGTGTGTATCTATGGACTCCTCCAATACAAACATGAATACCGTGAGCGTTAAGCGTGAAGACATCAAGACACTGGGAGATCTGAGAGCATCTTCTTACAAAGTGGAATCCGTCAAGGATGAACTTCGCCGAAATCTGCTGAAGCGCCTTCATGATGGGAGTGAAGTATTTCCGAGCATTCTCGGATATGACCGTAGCGTGATCCCTCAACTTCAAAACGCGATCTTGAGTCGCCATGATATTCTTCTTCTCGGGTTGCGGGGCCAGGCAAAAAGTCGAATCCTCCGACTGATCCCTCTTCTGCTTGACGAATATATCCCTGTGGTGGCTGGTAGTGAGCTCAACGATAACCCCTTCTCTCCCTTATCAAAGTTTGCATGTGACCGGATCGCCAGCGAGGGTGAAGAAACGCCGATTGCATGGCTTCACCGAAGTGAGCGCTACGCAGAAAAATTGGCAACCCCGGATACATCTATTGCCGACCTGATTGGAGACATCGACCCGATTAAGGCTGCGCATCGGCGACTCACCTATGCGGATGAGGAAGTGATCCATTTCGGAATCATTCCACGTACAAATCGTGGGATTTTCGCCATCAATGAACTCCCTGACCTGCAGGCACGGATTCAGGTCGGCCTGCTCAATATTATGGAAGAGCAGGACATTCAGATTCGCGGATTCAATGTGCGCTTCCCATTGGATCTGATGATGTTGTTCAGTGCCAACCCTGAGGACTATACCAATAGGGGAAACATCATTACCCCGCTCAAAGACCGCATTGATTGTCAGGTACTGACCCATTACCCAAAAGATCTCAATACTGCATTGGCCATCACCGATCAGGAGGCTTGGCAGAATCGTGGTGGTGTTCGAGTGACCATTCCAGAATTTATCCGACAGGTGATTGAAGTTGCGGCGTTCGAAGCCCGCGCTAGTGAATACGTGGATCAAAAATCAGGGGTGTCCGCACGGATGACACGCTCGGCACTTGAGGCAGTGATTGCAAATGCCGAACGCCGGGCAGCTCTTTACGGACAATCACAGATCTGTGTCAGAGTTAGTGACCTCTACTACGTAGAGTCGGCGATTACAGGCAAACTGGAACTTGTGTACGAAGGGGAGCAGGAGGGGCCACAAAAAGTCGCGCGGCTTCTCATTGGGCGAGCTATCCGAAGAGTGTTTGCAGACTATTTCCCTGATCCCAGTCTCAAGGGAAGGGAGACCTATGGCAAGATCTTGGAATGGTTTGCCCAGGGAAATACCTTAACACTTGATCCTGAATTGTCCGACGCGTCATTTAAGAAGTGTCTGCGTGCGGTCTCGGGGTTAGATGAAGTCATTACCGGCCAATTCGGGCCTGCTAAAAAACAGCGCATCTCCGCAAAAGAACGCTGGATTCTTAGGGAATTTGTCCTTGAGGGGCTGCATCAGGCATCTATGCTCGGCAAAGAAGAGCAGACCTATTCCGACATGATGGGAAGTATGCTGGGATCATTGGATCCAAGCGAAGAGGAAGAAGATTTTGAATGACTTTCGTATCTACCAAAATGGCTCAGGTTTTCGACGCAACTATCATTCACTTTGGAACGATACGGCCATCTGGAGTAATCCTTTCATTGTCGCCGGGGGGACGTGTTGGGAAGTTGGAAATTGGAACATTAGGATCCCGATCCTTGGGGACATAATGGGAATGGTTACCGTGAGGAATCTCAGCATATTCGTTTTCCCCAAAAGGATTCAGAACAGTTTGCATTACAAAGAATAACAGGACCGCTCCCACGATCAGCAAGAATACGCGAAACCGGCGTCGTGCAGGTGAGGTCTTTCGCGGATTTTCGGCTGCTTTTCGTGATTCAGATGATACTGCCATCCCCTTTAATCTCCGTGTGTTTCGACTCTAAAAAATAGTACAGTCAGGCAGCTAAGAACGCATCAAGTTCTTCTAAGTTTTTCAGACTCGCTTGGGTTCTGGACCACGTCCCTCATCAAATCTCCCGACGTAGTTTAAACTGGCGTAAGAATAGCCTTATCCCTGACCTCACACAACGATCTCGCCTTTTTCTCGTCTGATCTTACCCTGCGGATAGGAAATTTCAGGAACCCTACGGTGAGATGTACTCATATACTTCGATAGATGGGTTGCCCAGATCAGTATAGTCCATATCTGGTTGTACCACTCGATACAATAATCCAGATTTGGCTTGCTTAAAGAGATAATTAGTACCCAATTCCTCTGTAACAAGGAAACCATCTTTCGTAAATATTTGGTAGCCAAGGCCCTTAGGGCCGGAGTATTGCACCATAATGCTTTGATCATTTAGTTCGAATATCCGACTCGTAAGTGTGCTACTGGCACGTAGGCGACTACTGGCTTTCATTTGTGCCGCAGGATTACCCGAACCATGGCTTGGAATATCCTTGGATACATCCTGAAACCAGGATGTTCGGTGTGAAATCTTTGAATCTATAGTACCGTCTCCAGCAACCTTTAGAACGTGAGGTTCTAGGGCTCCAGCATAAAACGTATGCGTCTCGTCGGCCACAATTCCACCCATTGCCATCCTAGCATTTGCATTGGGGAACTTACTGGCAGGCAATTCAATCTCACGAACCGTTTCCCCGTTGGGAGTCATGAACCTTATGATTGACGCAGTTGGCGTACGGTAAAGACCGACAAGATTGCCTCGGGAATCTGTATCCCAAAATCCCGGTCGGGAGACGAGAGAAAAATCCGAATGAACATTACCCAAACATCCTCCTTCTGCCGTGAAACGGTACCCCCACGGACCAGCATTTCCAAGAAAAATGGATTGATCATCCAGGAAAATTGCATTTACAGGTCGGAATTCAAAGCCCGGATGACATGAGGACGGGTCCAGGACGGCTAGGAGACTGCCGTCTGAGTCAAATAGAAAAGCTTGTCCTCCTGATAGATCAACAACTAATAATCGCCCCTTGGAATCTATATCTAAGCTCCAGATTTGACTGATCAACAAGTCCTCTGTAAGTACCTCTTGCGGGTCGGACAACGTAATTGTTTGTACTTTTCGAAAGTTCTCTGACAGGATATTACCGGATTGGGCACTTGCACTGCCTAAGGCAATCAAGCATCCAAATAAGCAAAGAGATGAATTATGACTGATTCGCCGATTGAACATCGCAAACGCGATCCCCTGAATCCATGAAGCATTCATCGTGAACGAGTCTCTAATGCTCTTTAGATCTACCATTTCTATGACTGAGGGGAGCGCGTATCGGCTAGGGTGTACTCAAACATCTTAAAATTATTCCTGGTTTAATCATTTTGTCAGCTACTGTTCTTGATGCGTGTCCTGGTTATCATTCCTGCATTTAATGAAGCCGAAGCAATCGCCCAAGTGATTCAAGATATCCCTCGTGGACTCGTTACCGAGGTCGTCGTTGTGAATAACGCTTCTACAGACGCAACAGAAAAAAATGCATCCAGGGCAGGAGCAACGGTACTGTACGAATCCCGCCGCGGATATGGCTATGCTTGTCTTCGCGGGCTTGCCTATGCGTCAAGCCGGAATCCAGACGTAATCGTATTTCTTGATGGCGACTATTCGGATCACCCCGATGAGATGTCTGCCCTGATCGCCCCAATTCTAGCAGGAACCCACGATCTCGTGGTCGGCAGCCGCATCAGGGGAGTGAGTGAGCACGGTGCCCTTTTACCACAGGCACGCTGGGGAAATCGACTGGCTTGTCTGCTGATGCGGTTACTCTGGGGGGCTCACTATAGTGATCTGGGGCCCTTCCGGGCCATTCGATATCAGTCCCTCATGAAGTTACATATGCGCGACGCGACCTTCGGCTGGACCATTGAGATGCAAATCAAAGCACATATAGCGGGTTTACGTATCACAGAAATACCGGTCTCCTATCGGAGACGAGTAGGTGTATCCAAAATCACCGGATCCCTGGCAGGAGCCGCAAAGGCATCGGTAAAAATCCTTGGAATTATCTTCCGATTTGCAATCATATCACGTCATCTGCGTAGAAGACTAGCCGCGTAACTGTCTCAGATTGCAACCGCATGTCTTCTTATACGTAAGTGCGCTTTCAAATTCAATTCAGCATGAATTACGATATCTGGTTTAACGGGAAGTTTGTCCCCTACGAAGAGGCAAAAGTTCATGTGCTTGCTCACGTGATTCACTACGGCTCAAGTGTATTTGAAGGCATTCGTGCTTACCAGACCAAAAAAGGTACGGCTGTGTTTCGTCTTCGCGAACACATGCGTCGTTTACTGGATTCGGCCAAGATCTATCGTATGGAGCCTCCTTATGATCTGGAAGCTCTCCAGCAGGCAGCAATTCAAACCGTCTCCCGGAGTAACCTACAGTCCAGTTATATTCGGCCTATTATGTTTCGAGGGCTGGGCCCGATGGGAGTGAGTCCATTGGATAATCCCGTCGAAACCGCCATTGCAGTCTTTGAGTGGGGCCCATACCTTGGAGCGGATGCACTGGAAGAAGGGATTGATGTGCAGGTGGCTTCGTGGAACCGATTTGCTCCGAACACCGTGCCGGCTCTTGCAAAAGCAGGAGGAAACTACATCAATGCCAGCCTAGTCAAGATGGATGCAATGCTCAATGGGTACGAAGAAGGAATTATGTTAACTACCAGTGGCTATCTTGCAGAGGGCAGTGGGGAGAATTTATTCCTTGTTCGCGATGGTGAAATTTTTACGGCACCGACAGCCTTCTCTATCCTGCCTGGAATCACGCGTTCAACGGTGATCCAGTTGGCGAAAGCTGCAGGGATTCCGGTACATGAGGGAAGTATGCCACGCGAGGCGCTCTACGTTGCAGATGAGCTATTCTTTACAGGCACCGCTGCTGAAGTCACTCCCATCCGCTCGGTAGACAAATATGTGATCGGTAACGGAAAACGTGGAGAGATCACTCACAAAATACAGGAAGCATTTTTCGATATCGTTGAGCAAGGAAACGATCCATTCGGCTGGCTCACTCCCGTCTCCAGCTAACCTCAGTCGGTTCTTACCTCAATTTCAGGATGTGATTTGGGGGAATCCAAACACTCCGAAAACAAGCCCCATCACATCCCGCTCAGGAAGATATGAAACAGGGAGGCGGTATCAACTCTACCAGGGAATAATACCTGAACGCCTGTATACTCAAATGTACCCCCTGCTGCTAAACAGATTACCGCTGAGTACTTCGTGCACCTACGCGTGTATCCGCTACAGTATCAACTTGTGCTAAGACGCTTTTAGGGCCAATACCACCCTGGTCTGATCCCATTCGATCACCATATCTATTCCATCCTCACTTCCTTCGAAACGAATCGTGAATGCCTCCCGGATCGAATCCAACTGAGTGGCTGGAACTACAACTCGCAGCACATCCTCTTCTTCATCGTACTGACCTGTGCCATTCTGACCCAGACCGCGGTTCATAATCAACGTCCACTGCGTCTCATCCGGGATACTGAACAGTGAATACGTTCCCGCTGGTAATTCCTGACCACCAACTTGAACATCTCCAGTAAACGTGATTTCTGTGGCCTCATTGGCGGCGGTACGCCAAAGCTCTCCGAATGGAACCAGATCCCCAAATATCTTGCGACCCCGTTTGCGTGGCGAACTGTAGTGCACTTTCACATAAGCATCCCCCAGCTGCGTACGGGCTAATTGGAGTGGACTCAGACGAGGCTCCTCGGCAGGGATATGATCCGTGTTCCAGTCATCCTCATACAGACTTTCATCAATTGCTGGAATAATCCGAAGTGCATTCTTGTAGTACACCTTACGCAAAACCTCATCGGGTAAATCCAACCCGTACATCGTCCACCAAGCATGACGTTTCCGATAATAGGGGAAGAATTCATCAGCGGTTTCAAAGAGACGGATATAGGTATGATATTCGGCGGCGTTCCAGGAATCCTTGCCCATTAGTACACGATCCTGGTAATCGATCATCCACTGCCGTGCAGTATGCGGCTGACGGCCGAGCTCTGCGACCACAGCTCCCAATTCCGTATAGACATTGGGAAACTCGTCCAAATGCTCTCCCAGTCGCTGCAAATCATTTCCCAACCAACCAAGATGTGCGTTGAGGAAGATCGTCTCGGGATGTTTTCTGAACACATTCCACTGCTCTTGGATCAACACATCCCAAGATGGGTCCGGCTCCCGCTTTCGTCCCGGGCGCTCCTTCAACTCAAACCAGCGCTCGTTGAATCGGTCGTGGGGGAGCCAGAATTGTGATGGGTCCGCAGTATGAATCAGAACCGGAATACCTAATTCCCCACACTTTGCCCAGATTGGATCCAGTCGTGGATCATCCGTTTTTAGCCGGACTCCGCTCGAATCAAAGACCGACATCCCCAGATTTTTGAATATTTTTAGCCCTGCAGCACCATTCTTTACATCCATCTCCAGTTGTGCTGCAGCAGCCTCTCCGAATCCAGCCTCATCAATTCTCGAAAAATCAATGTTGGCAAAATGCACAAATCTGCCGGGTGCATGTAAATCCGTGTTTTTAACCTTTTGCAATAGATCCTGACCGCTGCCCCCACTTAAATTGACCATCGTCACCAAGTTCAAGTCATCCATTGCCGCAACCAATTCACCTATTTCTTCCTTGGATGCTGTGCCAATCCGCCATTGATGCCCGTGTGCATCAACAAAACGATATTTTGCTTTCGTTAGTAGATTTTCTTCAACCACAAGCGTAGAAACGGGGGCATAGTCTTCCCATTGAAGGGTTTGCCCCTCGGCCTGAAATACAATGAATGTCAGGCCAAGAATAATCAGAAGTCGGTGTGTCATGACGATTGATCGAATGCAATAGTGAGTTGAGAGACGTCAGAATATACGCCAGTATAGTACTTTATTCATACAACCGTTAAACTCTTTTTCTGTTGACTATACCCATGTCGGTTCCGCTTTCCCAGCGCACATTTGAGCTATCTGCTTCGTTCGTGCCGTTTGGAGATCAACCAGGTGCGATCAAGGCCCTTACAGAAGGGTTGGTTCAAGGAAAAGAGCATCAGACGCTTCTTGGAGTGACGGGATCCGGGAAAACATTCACAATCAGCAACGTGATCCAGAATATCGGAAGGCCAACCCTGGTTATGAGCCATAACAAAACGCTGGCCGCTCAGCTCTACGCCGAGTTTCGGCAATTTTTCCCGAATAATGCTGTTGAATTCTTTATATCCTACTATGATTACTATCAACCCGAAGCCTATATCGTTCACTCCGATACCTATATAGAAAAAGATCTGTCCATTAATGATCGAATTGATCGACTTCGGTTGAGGGCAACCAGTGCTTTGGTATCCGGACGGTCAGATGTGATTGTAGTGGCAAGTGTTTCCTGTATTTACGGCTTAGGCTCCCCCAAAGAGTATCAATCCCAAATTGTCCAACTCGTACCCGGCCAGAAAATAGAACGTGGGGACCTATTGCTGCAGTTGATTGGAATTTTCTATAAACGCAATGACATGGAGCTCCAACCTGGGACATTCAGGGTACGCGGAGATACTGTAGATATTTACCCCACTTATGCGGAAGATATCGCATACCGTGTTCTCTTCTGGGGAGATGAGATTGAACAGATCACCATGATCCATCCACTCACAGGAGAGACTCTCGAACAGGAACACGCGGCACTGACCATCTATCCCGCCCGGATTTTCGTGACACCGAAGGAACAGATTGATCGTGCAGTTGCTGCCATTGAAGACGAGCTGCAATGGCGCCTGGCAGTGCTCCGGCAAAGAAATCAAATGTTGGAAGCCCAGCGCTTGGAGCAACGTACACTTTTTGATCTTGAGATGATCCGTGAACTGGGCTATTGCTCAGGGATTGAGAATTATAGCCGTCATATGACCGGATTGCCCGAGGGGCAGCGTCCATATTGCCTCATGGATTACTTCCCGGATGATTTCCTTCTTGTGGTTGACGAGAGCCATACAACAATTCCGCAAGTACGGGCAATGTACAACGGCGATCGAGCCCGCAAACTCACACTGGTTGAGCATGGCTTTCGTCTGCCCTCTGCGCTGGACAATCGACCAATGACGTTTGAAGAGTATGAAGAGCGGCAACACCAAACGATCTTCATGAGTGCAACCCCGGGAGACTACGAACTCATCAAATCAGAGGGAGAATTTGTTGAGCAAGTTATTCGTCCTACCGGCATCCCTGATCCGCCTGTCTTGATCCGACCCAGTGAACATCAAATTGATGACCTTCTGGAAGAGATTCGTAGTGTGAACCGACGCGGTGAACGAACCTTGGTTACGACACTGACAAAACGCATGGCAGAAGATTTGACGGACTATCTGGAATCATTTGGGATCCAATGCCGCTATCTCCACTCAGACATTGATGCGCTCACAAGGGTTGAGTTATTGCGGGATCTTCGACTTGGCGCATACGATGTACTGGTGGGGGTGAACCTGCTTCGAGAAGGACTTGATCTCCCGGAAGTATCTCTCGTAGCGATCATAGATGCTGATAAAGAAGGCTTCCTCCGAAGTGACCGTGCGCTCATACAGACAGCTGGACGTGCCGCACGCAACATCAATAGCAAGATCATACTGTATGCAGATAAAGTCACCGGAAGTATGCAACGAATGCTTGATGAGACCAACCGCCGCCGAACAAAACAGCTGGCCTATAATGAAAAACATGGAATCGTCCCCCAGACGGTGCACAAAGACCGCCGTGATGTGCTGCGTGGAACCGTGGTCGCTGAGGAGCGCGAGCCTGGAGGACAAACACCACTCATCCACCCCGAAAAAGCCCCTGAAATACCACGGGAGCTGAATGATCCCTTGATTAAAATGCTCACCGAAGCGGAGAAGCGAGATCTGATTAAGCAAATGAATGTGGAAATGCTTGAAGCTGCCGAGAAAATGGAGTTTGAGAAGGCCGCAGCACTCCGAGATACGATCGCCCGCACTGAGGCTCTTCTCAAAGATGGAACATAGCCGAAGCAGAATGATTAGAGCGGGGCTATTGTGTATACCTGATACGAGATCGATCAATGAAAAAGGGAATCCATCCAGACTACAGCCCGATCAAGGTGCGCCTCGCCGATGGGACCGAGTTTGAAACGCGGTCAACGATGCCGTCCGAGCAGTATGTGTCCGACGTTGACAGTACAAATCATCCATTTTATACGGGACGTCGGCAATACGTAGACACCGCAGGTCGCGTCGAAAAATTTCATCGTAGGTACGGCAAAAAAAGTGCCAGCAAATAATAGCTTTTGCGTATTTGAATGTCTTAGGGGGCGGACCGTGATCTGGTTCGCCTTTCGTGTTTCGTACAGTCATGGATGCAATCCAGATCATTAAGAAGAAGCGTGAGGGCTCAGAGCTTTCATCCGCCGAGATTCAGTATCTGATTGAAGGATATACCGCAGGGCGTATCCCTGATTACCAGATGGCAGCGTTTCTGATGGCTGCACAACTGCGTGGCATGGCCCTGAATGAGACGATCACACTGACCCAGTGCATGCTGAATTCTGGGAGGATCCTAGACTTCTCTGCCATTTCCACTCCCGTAGTTGATAAGCATTCAACGGGCGGAGTTGGAGATAAAATTTCACTCGTGCTCACTCCCATTGTCGGGGCGTGCGGGGTTCGTGTACCCATGATCTCAGGCCGAGCTCTAGGACATACTGGAGGAACACTTGATAAGTTGGAATCTATCCCCGGGTTTCGTACGAACCTGCAAATCCATGATATCTACCGCCAGATCCGTGAGCTTGGCGTAGCAATGATTGGAGCAACCAAGGAAATCGCGCCGGCTGACCGCCAGCTGTATGCCCTGCGGGATGTGACTGCGAGTGTCGACTTTATCCCCTTCATTACCGCCTCAATCCTAAGTAAGAAACTGGCAGAAGGCATCGATGGATTGGTGCTTGATGTGAAACTCGGTCGCGGCGCTTTTATGAGAAAGAACGAAGAGGCACGAGAGCTTGCTGAGACCCTGGTAAACGTTGGAGAACACTTTGGGATGAGTACGATTGCTTGGCTCACCAATATGAACATTCCCCTAGGGCAGGCCATCGGGAATTGGCTTGAGGTTGAAGAATCCATCAACTGCCTACGTGGGGAAGGTCCCGAAGATGTACTTGAGTTATCGCTGAAGCTGAGCGGTGAAATGATTGCGCTCGCGGATTTGGCTGGGTCACCTGGAGAAGGTGAGGAAATGGCACAGGCTGCAGTGCAATCCGGCCACGCACTGAATTTTCTGGCGAAGATTGTCGAGGCCCAGGGTGGAGACCCTGCTGTCATTCATGATCCTGCGCTTCGTATGCGTACCTTGGAGCCTCAGACCGTCACGGTCCCGCTGGATATCAGTGGATACGTGAGTGACGTGGATGCTTTCACGCTTGCCGAAATCGGGAACAGCCTTGGAGTCGGAAGACTGGTGATCGATGACAAAATTGATCCTGAAGCTGGGATCGTATTACACCTGCGTCCAGGCGAAAGAGCCACACCCGGTCAACCGCTGGCAAGCTTCTATACTCGAAAGACTGATCAACCTGAGCAGGTTGCACACAGTATCTTTGACGCCTTTACGTTCTCGAAAAAACCCGTTGATAAACCAAACATTCTTATTGACCGCCTCACTTTTGAAGGATGGGCATCTGATTCGCGAGAACATAATTTAATCTCGCAGAGTTAGGTATCTTACAGTTCAGCTAATCCCCTTTTTAACATGTCTCTCTGGACCCGATTCAAACGTGCAATTCGATCAATTTTTGGGGGCGCTATCTCTTCCCTGGAAAACCCCAAGCTAATTCTGGAGCAGAATATCCGGGAACTGAATGATCAGGTTCCGAAAATGAACGAGAACATTGCGACCGTAAAGGCCAATGTAATCCTCCTGCAAAAAGAACTCAAACGTGTCCAGTCCGAAGTGCACACATTGAGGTCAAAGATCCAGTCCGCAATCCAAGGTGGACGTGACGACCTTGCACAGCAACATGCAGTTCGATTTGAAACTGCCCAGGCAAATCTAGTAAAAACCCAGGAACAGCTTGCTCATGCAACTGCGGCCTATGATAAAGCGCAACAGGTTAAAAAAGCTTTCATGCGTGAGCGCCAGAGGAAGATTGATGCTGCTCAAGAGGCCCTGCGTGCAAGCGAGCGTGCAAAATGGCAAGCAAATGTTGCCGATGCACTTGAGAAATTCGAAGTAGGCGGGATTGATCAGACGCACGATGAAATGATCCAACGCTTGGATCAGGAAACGGCCAAAAATGAAGCACGTATTGAAGTTGCCATGGATTCCGTGGATCTGCAGGCAATCCGCTTGGATGAAGAGGCTGAAGATTTGCGAGCTGCCGAACTGGTGAACCAGATGAAACGTGAAATGGGGCTGCTCTCTGAACCAACAACGGATCCTGAACGTATTGATGTAGAGAGCCCTGAGGAAAAGACCATGGGGCGTACACGCAACCGGGAATCGTAGCGATGCCTGAAGAGGAACGCGCACGTCTTAAAGAACAATATATCAAGGAGCTTCGAGAGCGTAAGCAGATCCGTCGTACGATTGAGTCCGCCAAGAAAACACAGGCAATCAACAGTGCTCTGGGTGCGATGGTGGACACTCTGGCTAGCGCGGGAGATACTGCAGACGAATTTACGGCACGACTGGATGCTGAGACAGCTTTGAATGAGGCCCGTCTCGAAGTTGCATTAGAAGACGAACTGTCAAAAGAGAAAACGTCGGCTGCTGATTTGGATGCGGCCGCTCAAACCTCCGATCCTCCCACCAAGACCATTGGTCCCAGATTAAAGGCTGATACTCCCGACAAAGACGCATGAAAGAGGGAGAGATCAACTATACCCGCGAGACCTTCCTGCATCCGTGGAATTTATCCTTCCTTACCATTGGGGCGGGGGCTGCACTCGCACTCAGTACTATTGGAGGACCAGTAGGAGATACGCTCTTTCAATCCATATTGACCGCAATCATTGCCTTTGAACTATTGATCTTGGGTTATATGCCCCGTCACAAACGGTTTCGGAACCTTATCCGTGCCAAATATGCAGCAATTGCTGCTAAACCTCCTTCTCAGCGTGAGATGTATCGGCAGCTCAGCCGGGTAAATCAGCGTCGTTACATTCGGTTAAAAGATCTGGAAAAAGAATTGCAGGCGAATTACCGCAAATTTAGTTTCGCATCTCAGGGGATCCTGGAGAGTCATACCGGCAAAATCGAAGGACTCATGACTTCCTGCCTGAAACTCATGTTTCAGCAGGAACGGTACACCTCTTTTGGTCAACACAAACGTGAACAGGAGCTTACCACGGCAATTGCTGCCGTTGAATTAGAGTTGGAAAATGCCTCTGAACCCATTCGCAACATCAAACTTCGGCGACTGAGGGTGTTGGAACAGCGCAAAGAACGCTTCAAACAGACCCAGGAGCAACTGGAAATGATTGAAGCGCAGGTCGCTACAATTGAAGATGTCGTGAAGTACATTCACGAACAGTCGCTAACCCTGAATAACCCTGAGGAAATCACCTACCAGCTCGACCTTCTTCTCTCCGAGGTTGAGGAAACCGAAGCATCTGTTTCTCAAATTGAATCTGTATTTGGACCAGAGGAAAGTGAGAATGACTGGGAGGCTCCGGCACTGCAGTCCAGATCCCGTACCTGATCGCCTGCTTCACGCATGGCCTTGTCTGTAATAATTAGTACTCTCTTTTTGAGTGCGTTCTTCTCTGGCACAGAAATCGCATTCGTCGCCGCGAACCGCCTACGCGTCGAAATGCGTGCACGGCGCCGCGGTGTTCTCGGGCATCTGGTCACTTTTTTCTTCGAATCACCTACACGACTACTGACGACCACTTTGGTCGGCAATAATATCGCACTGGTCATCTTTTCCACCGCCATGGCACTCGTTCTGGCCGAACCACTATCCCGCTATGTGACCGGTGAGAGCCCGCAGTTGATTGTTCAGACACTCATCGCTGCGATTGTGGTGCTGCTGATTGGCGAGATACTACCCAAAACTATCATGCGGGAGACTGCAAATCGAGCGGTCTTTTTTCTCGCGATCCCGCTTGTCGCAACCTATATCGTACTGCTACCTCTCATCCTCCTGGTTGGCTGGACATCACAGCTACTTGTCAAGGGACTCGGTGGTGCATCTGATCAGCTTACCCGTTTTTCCCGCCGCTCGTTCGAAAAAATGATCGAGGAGAATGTGGAGCGCGGATCTCTTGACCTTGACGCCGAGGAAACAGAGATGCTTACCAATGTTTTTGGGCTGCACGCAAAACGCGCGAAAGTATGCATGACACCGCGTACGGAGATCATATCTATTTCGGAAGACACTTCTCTCGAAGATTTTCGGCAAATCTGCATTGAGAGCGGGTATTCCAAAATACCAGTCTACCGGGAAAACATTGATACGATTGTGGGCATTGCCTTTGCCTACGATTTATTTGATAGCCCCAAGACTTTACACGAGGTCGTGCGCCCTGCCCGATTCGTTCCAGAATCGAAGCCTGCCAAAGAGCTTCTTCGAGAATTCAGGGACAGTCACCGATCTATCGTGATTGTCATTGATGAGTACGGTGGAACTGCCGGCTTGATCACACGCGAAGACCTTCTGGAAGAGCTCTTCGGTGATATTCAGGATGAGTTTGATACGGAGAAGATAACCATGAGCGAAACAGCACCCCGTACTTACAGATTCAGCGGAAAAGCCGAAATTGATGAAATCAATGAACGCTTTGATATAGCAATCCCCACGGGAGATTTTGAAACTATCGCCGGGTTTATTCTTGATCACAGCGGCGCAATTCCCTCCCCGAACGACCGCTTGATCGTTGGTACCTTCCGAATCGAAATTCTTAAAGCCTCACGAAATCGGATCGAGCTCGTCCAGCTCTCCCTTATCGATTAGGATGATGGGGGCTTGCCCTCACCGGTAGACTCCGCATCTCCACCAATTGCCGAGCGCATATCTGTATCTGCCTCAATATTGCGCAGATTATAATAATCCATCACCCCCAATTGGCCTTTGCGGAACGCCTCTGCAATTGCTTCAGGAACCATTGCCTCGGCTTCTACAACACGAGCACGAGCTTCCTGTACACGGGCGATCATCTCCTGCTCAAGCGCGACGGCGGCGGCACGCCGCTCCTCCGCCTTGGCCCGCGCAACCTGCAGATCTGCCTCCGCCTGATCCGTCTGCAGCTTCGCACCAATATTCTCGCCAACATCTACATCCGCAATATCAATGGAAAGGATCTCAAATGCAGTCCCCGAATCTAGTCCCTTCGCTAGTACAGTCTTGGAGATAATGTCAGGGTTTTCTAGCACAGCAGCGTGCGAGTCAGATGACCCGATGGTGGATACAATGCCCTCCCCTACCCGAGCAATGATGGTTTCCTCACCCGCTCCTCCCACGAGCCGCTCAATATTGGCACGCACAGTCACACGCGCAATGGCACGAAGTTGGATCCCATCTTTCGCGATTGCGGAAATGGGTGGGGTTTCAATGACCTTCGGGTTCACGGAAACCTGAACCGCCTCAAATACATCCCGCCCTGCAAGATCTATCGCCGTTGCACGCTCAAACGGCAGGTCAATGTCTGCTTTGTCTGCCGAAATCAGCGCATTGATGACCTGTTGGACATTACCTCCCGCCAAGAAGTGTGCCTCCAGTTTTGGAGTTTCAGAGGGAATCCCAGCCTTGTGCGCCGTGATGAGCGGCTTTACAATCCGATCCGGTGGGACCCGCCGGAGTCGCATTCCGACCAAATCGCGGAAAAGTTTCAGATGAACACCTGAGAAGATTGCCGTGATCCAGAGTCGTACCGGAACGAAGTACAACAACAGGATAGCACCAAAAAGGATCAGCAGAATAATGAAAAAACTGCCAAAGTTCAATAAATTCTCCATTTGTTTCGTCTACAGGTTTTTTTTCTGTTACGGAGTACTGTCAACTGAATAGCGACCACGCACACCACCCTCTTTGGATACTAGTCGTATGTCAGTGATACGTATTGCCTTCGAAATAGATTTACACATGTCATAGATGGATAACGAAGCGATCGACACAGCCGTCAATGCTTCCATCTCCACTCCGGTGCGTCCGCATGAAGTAACCTTGGCTTGAATCTTAACAGCGTGCGTCTTTTCATCAAACGAAAACGAAAGTACGACCGAATCCAATGGAATCGGATGGCATAATGGAATCAGCCGGGCAGTATCTTTCGCCCCCATGATTCCAGCTAGCTGCGCTGTAGTTAGTACATCCCCCTTGGCAATACGCTTCTGCGTCAGTGCCGTGTATGCATCAACACCTAATTGTATAACCCCCTCCGCGGAGGCACTGCGTGTCGAGGAAGGCTTCCTCGAAACGTCTACCATGTGGATGCCACCTTCATCCTCCAGATGAGTAAATTCCGGCATTCTAGAATCGTATGAATTACCTGATACCTGACAGGGGTTCTTTTGTCCCTGTCCTAAAATTTTCGTACAATTCACCCTAATGTAACGTAATCACATCTGAAGTATCCCCTGAATGGGTAGGACACTCCTGGATGTGAGGTGATATCGCAATAATTCCGCTGATACTATGACTGATATTTCGACCCTCTGTGACTTAATTGATTTTGGCCTGACCCATAACTCTGGCATTGTTTCTTCTACCAAAAGGAAGGGAACATGGATCGATACGGACGTGGCTACATTTCGAGAGCGTATGGATGCCTGTGCTGCAGGTTTTTACAGCCTGGGCATACGAAAAGGGGACCGGGTTGCTCTCCACTCGGAAAACAGCACTGAATGGCTCATTGCTGATCAGGCACTGTTATCTCTGGGGGCAGTCAGCGTGCCTATCTATACCACCCAGCCCGAAGGGCAAATCTTACACATTGTTCGTGATGCTGGTGTGCATGGATATATCGTATCGTCTCAGGAATTGTATGATCGGTGTCCCAGCGAGATGATGGTAAATTCAGACTTGAAATGGGTGATGGGAATCCTCGGCAAATACACCGATGATATGTTCACCATGGAGGATCTGATTGAGCGTGGCAGAAAACAGCTTTCCGAGACACCAGATCTGCTCAATGAAACCAGATCGGCGGTGAGCAGCGACGACCTGGCGACACTTTGCTACACGTCCGGTACTACTGGTCAGCCCAAGGGGGTTATGCTCACACACGGGAATTTGACGACCAATGCACTTGCATTGGCCGAACGCTTACCGTTCGATGTTCCCGCACGTGTCCTGTCCTTTCTTCCCCTGTCTCATTCGCTGGAACGCGTTGCCTCTACCTTCTATCTCTCCCAGTCTTGTCCCATCTACTTCATTGAAACGACCGATGAGTTGATGGAGGATATGCAACATGTGCGCCCGGCACACATGACGACGGTGCCTAGATTGCTTGAAAAGGTTCATGCAGGTATCATGACCAAAGCCGTAGCCGAGAAAGGAATCCCAGGATTGATTGCCCGGTGGGCCTTTGGACGCGCGGAACGGTTTGATCTTGAAAACCCCAGTTCAGGTTTGCAGGACAAGCTTGCGGACAAGCTTGTCTACAGTAAAGTACGGAACACACTCTTTGGTGGAAATCTGCAGGCACTGACCAGCGGGGGTGCTGCACTGTCAACTCAGGTGCAGGCTTTTATCAATGGCTTGGGCATTTATTGTGGCCAGGGATACGGTCTAACTGAAACCTCTCCCGTAATTACCCTCTACGAGCGTAAAAAACTTCGTCCAGGCTCGGTCGGAACCGCGATTCGAGATGTAGAAGTGAAGATTGCTGAAGATGGAGAAATTTTGACCCGGGGGCCGCATATTATGCGTGGATACTATAACATGCCCGAAGAGACCGCGGAGACGATTACCGATGACGGATGGTTGCACACCGGCGATATCGGGAAGCTTGATGAAGATGGCCATCTATACATTACTGATCGAAAAAAACAACTCTTTAAGCTCTCTACCGGAAAATACATTGCTCCCGTGCCAATTGAGGTAAAGCTGGCTTCGGATGCTCTCATTGAGCATGCCGTTGTGATTGGCCCTGATTTCAAGTTCTGTGCCGCTCTGATCGTCGTAGATGCCGCCTACGTAGAAAATGCTTACGGATCTGAGCCGGATGTACAGATCCTGAATAACGCAGTCCAGACCGTAATCGATAAAGTGAACGAAGATCTGCCGCCCTGGGAACAGGTGAAGAAGTTTCATTTGATCCTTGATCCATTCACCATTGATACGGGGGAACTCACACCCACGCTGAAAGTGAGGCGGAAGAATGTATTTGCAAAATATCAGAAAGAAATTGACGGACTTTACTCGTCCTAGTCAGCGATATTCATCACTTTCCCGCGCAACGGATATGGAGCATCGCCGTATGCCACGGCCGTGATATTTCTTCCTTAATCATGAAACTTGACCTGACTCCTTTTGGCATTGAAGTCAAGGATATTCGACGGAATGTGGTTCCGGCAGTACTGTACGAGGATGCTCTGCGCAATGAAGCCACCGCAGCAATTACACAGAGTGGTGCACTGGCCATCACAAGTGGAAAAAGGACAGGCCGCAGCCCTCGGGATAAGCGCATCGTTAAGATGCCTCCAAGCGCAAGCGATATCTGGTGGGGTTCTGTAAATCTGCCTATTGATCAGCATACCTTCGAAATCAATCGGGAGAGGGCTCGCGATTATCTCAATACCCGCGAACGACTCTATGTGGTGGATGGCTATGCCGGATGGGATCCCCGCTACCGTATCAAGGTGCGCATCATCTGCGAACGAGCGTACCATGCCCTGTTTATGCGAAATATGCTGATTCGGCTCAGCGATGAGGAGTTGAAAGCCTTTGGCGAACCGGACTACGTCGTCTACAATGCCGGTATGTTTCCAGCCAATCGCCACACGACCTATATGTCCTCTAAAACCAGCATTGATCTTTCTTTCGAAGATCAGGAGATGGTCATCCTAGGTACGCAGTACGCCGGGGAGATGAAAAAAGGCATCTTTACGATCATGAATTACATCATGCCCCGCAGAGGGGTATTGTCTATGCATTGCTCGGCGAATCAGGGAAGGGAAGGTGACGTCTCTCTTTTTTTCGGGCTTTCGGGAACGGGAAAAACCACATTGTCTGCGGATCCTGCCCGTGCACTGATTGGTGATGATGAACATTGCTGGACAGAAAATGGGATTTTCAATATCGAGGGTGGCTGTTATGCCAAGGCCATCAATCTGTCTGCTGACCAAGAACCGGAGATTTTCAATGCAATCCGCTTTGGTACTGTTCTGGAAAACGTTGTTTTCGATCCGGTCACACACACCGTGGACTATACGGACACGACCCTGACCCAAAATACCCGTGCCTGTTTCCCCATTGAGTTTATGCAGAATGCGCAGATTCCCTGCGTAGGGAGGCACCCGTCAAATATCATTTTCCTCACATTTGACGCTTTTGGGATTCTGCCACCAATTGCGCGCCTGAGTCCCGAACAGGCAATGTATCACTTTATCAGCGGCTATACCGCCAAGGTTGCAGGAACGGAAGTAGGGGTCAATGAACCGGTGGCAACCTTTTCTGCGTGCTTTGGTGCGGCATTTCTGGTATGGCACCCCGCAAAATATTCTGAATTGCTGGCGACAAACATTGAAAAACATAAGGTCAATGTCTGGCTTATCAATACCGGTATGGTCGGGGATCGAAATGAGCGAATCCAGCTTCGGTATACCCGCGCGATCATTGATGCCATCCATAATGGAGACCTCCTTGATGTACCCACAGTACGCGAACCTATCTTTGGGTTGGCAATTCCTACAACGTGCCCCGGCCTGCCAAAAAGTCTCCTGTTTCCTGAGAAGGCGTGGTCTGATCCAGATGCTTATCAGGAAGCAGCCCAGCGCCTCGCAGTTCTCTTTACTGATAATTTTGCTCAGTACATCAGCAAATGCTCTCCCGAAGTTCAGTCTGCCGGTCCTCTGAGTAACCAGGGATCGGAGGTGTATTTTCCCCGAGGCGGATGATTCTGGCCTTATTAGTCATCAATCGTCGGGCATGATACCCCCGATTACTCAATCACTGCCAGATCGAAAAGACGATGGCTTGCAGAATAACCGGCGAAGATGCCGCGCCCACCTTCAAGGTTTGTGTATATATTGGCCGGTTCTCCAAATCCACCAAAATCCTCCTGCTCTTCAATTGAGCCATGGTATTCCACATATTCAGGACTCAAAGCCGTAACGAAAAGGATCAGAGTCGCTTCCTCAAGATTTCCCAAATCTGATGGTATTTGCACCTTGATATCAAAATCAAAGTCTGGATCATCCACAAAACGATCAGAAGAGACCCCAAGGGAACAATCAAAGTCATCACTAGCTTCCACGGACACGGGATTCAGGACATCACTAAATGAACAGAACCAGCGTGGACTGTCATGGCGCATGGGTAGACCTTGAACCCGATATGTTGTCCCGCCCAGAGGGAATCCAAGAAAAATGCCAAAACTATAATAATTGAGACCCGGGCGATTCTCCAAACTAAAACTGACTACATACCCTGAATCTTCGAACACGTCAGTAGGGTCCAATCTTGAGATCTCTGCATCTGAAATGACTGGAGGTGCAGGAGCCATCGAAATGGCAGATACGGAAGGAAGTCCTGGAGCTTCGACAACGATACGGTAGGAGACATTTGCCCTCGGCTTGCGCAACTGTGATGAGACATACCAGCCATCCTCTCCTCCATCATGTATCAATCGGGCAACAAGCGACTCCTCCCTATATACCATTACCGTAGCGTCGGTTAAAAATGCATCTGTTGTATCACCCAAACTCCCGAGCGGAAGGGTTTTTGTGACTCGCGCTGACCAGACCGAATCTGGAGAGAATTTGCTGATAATGGCGAGTTCGGAGTCGTAATCCGGTGGATCAATTTCGACTACCGTTTCACAGGCCGACAACAGGACCATACTCATTACAATCGGCCAGATTAATCGGAAAGAGGTCAACTTTGATTTTCTGCTAAATTCGGTCCGAGTGGGCCATTGACGTATCATGCAACTCGCTAAAAATGAATTCCTCATCACCATTTTGTCTGGGTCCGCCAGAAAAGCTGAAAGAGCCTTTTTTCTTGCCTGAAGTAACCAGCCGTCAATATGAACAGCACTTTGCATTTTGACATAACTAGAAAGACAACTGATAGCTGATGGAAGGCACGATTGGGAGTATCGAAAACTTCTTGAAGATCAAATCACCATTATCAGCACTATCGGCAAAAATGCTGATTGCATTCCTTCGACTGTACGTGTTGTAGGTACCTAGGGTCAGGGTGCGCTTTACGCGTGTCATTGTTCGATGAATACGCATCCCAATGTCCAGCCGATGATAGGCTGGCATTCGTGCGCCGTTGCGGGCGCTCTGCACCCGATACAGCGCCGTCCTCTCACCTCTTGTCCATGGAAAAACAGTCCGCGAGGATGACTCAGCGACGAGATGTCCGACTGGTAGCGTAACCGCCTGACCTGTACCATAAACCCATGTTCCACTGATATCAAACCGGGCGTTGAGTTTATGGCTGATTACCAGTGCGGCATCATGACGGCGATCATACCGATATGGAAACCAACGGCCATCGTTAATTTCATCGAACTTTCGGCGACTCCAGGATAGAGTATAGCCGATCCAGCCTGTCGTCCGCCCTGACCGCTTCCGAATAAAGACCTCTCCACCGTAAGCAACCCCATACCCCGACACCACGCGATCTTCCCAGTTCCCATAGGTGGCATTAAAATAATTGGCACCATCTTCATATTCGATCAGATTATCCATCTTTTTGTAATACCCTTCCAGTGACAGCTCGAGCTTTCGGTCCGCGAGCATCTGGACAACTCCACCTGCAACCTGCCATGATTTTTGGGGCAGCACTTTTGCCGTTGCAGGGACCCATAGGTCTGTCGGCAGAGATAATCCACTAGTCGTTGCTAACAGATGAATATACTGTTGCATGTATGCAAGAGATGCTTTCAGACTAGTTTGTGCGTTCAAACGCCACAGTGCCGCAATCCGAGGTTCGAGTGAGACGTAGGTTCGGTCTTCAATCAAAAAGTTTGATGCATGCACACCAGTATTCAAGCGGATCCGGGAACTAAGACGCCAATCATCTTCGATGTATGCCTGGAACTCTCCCGCTCGGAGGCGGCGATTAGGAGAAGATGTTGAATCCGTGATGGCACCATCAACCCTGAAGACCTCCTCGTAGGCACCAGTGAGGAAGTAATGCTGCAGTGCGCCCACCCCAAAACGGATGCTGTGATTGGCACTTGGGATGAATTCCAAATTCACACGTGCATGCAAATCACGAATACCAGATTCGTATGAGTTTTTATATCGAGAAGTTGAGGTTCCCCCTGTATCGTATCGGTATTCGCTGTCAGCAAGCAGCGCGTAATCGGTATAGCCAACCAAAACATTCGAAAATAACCGTGCTCCGAAGATGTGATTCCATCGGATGGTCGCCGTCAGATTGCTCCAGCTTAACCCACTTCGATCCTCATCGTCATTCCCCTCGTACCTGTAATAAGAGTACAAACGATCATTCCCTGCATAACCGCTTAGATAAATTCGGTCATTGGGTGAGAGAATCACGTTGGTCTTTACATTAAAATCATAGAAATAGTACCCAAAATCTTCTTCATCGCGATCGAGGAAGGGGCGGACGAGCAGGTCGGCATAGGATCGGCGTGCGGAGATTAAAAAAGATGCGCGGTCACGCTTGATGGGCCCCTCCAGTGTCATACGGGATGCCAAGAGCCCAATGGCTCCCGTTCCTGTAAACCGCTTCATATTCCCCTCCTTCATGGTGATGTCAATCACTGAAGATAGTCGCCCACCGTAACGTGCCGGAAATCCCCCCTTGAGGACACGGACATCCTTGATAGCATCGGAGTTGAACGTACCCAAAAATCCAAATAGGTGACTCGGATTATAAACTTGGGTCCCGTCGAGGAGATATAGATTTTGGTCCGGCCCACCTCCACGCACATAAAGACCCGTTGAGCCCTCTACACCGGACTGAACTCCAGGCAGAAGTTGAATGATGCGTAATACATCCGCCTCTCCCAGAAGCGATGGAAGATTCTCGATATCCTGGACAGGAATTGTTACTCCGCTCATCTGTGTTGTCTGCAGTGCGGATTCGGCAGGTGCAATCACTTCCAATTCCCCCAGAGCGAGCCTAGCAGGCACAAGCGAGATATCCAGGACAAGGTCCTCCTGAGACGAATAGGTCAACCGTTGCGTAGTATATGCGACATGACTGACGACCATGCTCACGCTGTCGCCAAGCAATGTCAGGCTGTAATAACCGTATTGATTGGTCGTGACTCCTATGTCTTGAGTAGACACATACAACGCCGCTCCGACGACCAGCTCTCCGGTTTCAGAATCCGTTACGGTTCCACTGACTGTGATGGGGTTCTCCTGAGCAGACACAACTGGCAGGCATAGACCAAAACCTATGAATACCAGCAAGATCGGGATCTTGTGTGAACCAATCATTTTTGAGCCAAGATCATGGGCGACAAATCTTCCATTCCGCTACCATATTCTCCTCTCCATTTAGGATATCATAGGCTATTTCCCGGCGAGCAGGCATGATTTTGACCATCACTGGCAACAACCTTCCCGATTGAAGTTTTCCAGCAACCAGGACGGAGCAATCGTACTTGAGGTAACGTACGGTCTACCGGCAACAACATTGCTGGTTGAAGTTTCAATGATCAGCCGCTCGCTCTGAGTCGAACCCTTCAGGGAACCGAACCGCATCCACAGCACTCCCTCGTCATCTGCTACCATGGTGTTGAATGTAGGCTTCAGTATTAGGGATGTCTCGGAATAGCTGATCTTTCTCCTCATCAAGGTAACACAACGACTGCCTGCCGTAAAACAACGGGCGCGGTGGCAAAAGAGAACATGAATACGCTGGGACCGCAAGGATACCGTCCCAATTCATCACTTCGTGCCAGAAGCAAGCAGATAAATGACAGCCATTCGTACGGCAACACCGTTCGTGACCTGATCAAGGATCACAGCCCGCTCGTGCTCTACAACTTCATCATCTAATTCAACCCCTCGATTTACCGGACCCGGATGTAGCACAATCATATTCGGACTCCGCTCCATGTGATCTGCCCTTAGCCCATAGAGGGCATGATATTCACGCAGAGACGGGACTAGACTCGCCCCAAATCTTTCACGCTGCATACGCAGTGTTATCGCTACATCACAGTCTTGGAGTGCATCGTCGAGATGATGCACGACTCTGACCCCCAATTTATCTATGTGAACGGGCATGAGGGTTTGGGGACCACAGACCGTGACGTGGGCACCCAGTGTCGTGAGTGCAAAAATATTTGATCGCGCAACACGGCTGTGTGCAATATCCCCGATGATTGATACACGCAGATTCGAAAAGGACTCATAGTGCTCTGAAATTGTCAGCAAATCAAGAAGCGCCTGAGTCGGGTGCTCGTGGGCTCCGTCCCCTGCATTGATAACACTTCCCTGAATACAACGTGTGAGAAAATGTGCTGCACCAGGTGAACTATGGCGAATCACTGCCATATCTACCTTCATCGCCTCAATATTCTGAGCTGTATCACGCAAGGTCTCTCCTTTGGACAAACTGGATCCTGATCCGCCGAAGTTGACTAGATCTGCAGATAGCCGCTTTGCAGCGAGCTCAAAAGAGATACGTGTTCGTGTAGATGGCTCAAAAAACAGGTTCGCGATCGTGAACCCGCGCAGGGTCGGGACCCGCTTGATCGGGCGTTCCAAGACCTGGCGGAATTCTTTCGCTGTCTCAAGGATCAGATAAAGTTCACCGGCACTGTACGTTGATAGGCCAAGTAGATGCTTATGTTGGAGAATCTTTGAGTTGGTTTGTGAGCTTGCACCTTCCATCAGTCTTCCCCCCGTTCAACTAACCAGACGCCATCACGATCATCAACTTCACGAAACTGCACACGCACCTCTTCCCTAGAAATCGTCGGGACAACACGCCCAACCATATCCGCACGAATAGGCAATTCGTAATGGCCTCGATCAATAAGCGTGAGAAATTGTATTCTCGATGGTCTCCCTAAATCTGTGACTGCATCCATCGCTGCACGTACAGTGCGTCCGGTGTACAACACATCATCCACCAAAACCAGATGTTGGTTACCTACGTCGAACGGAATGTCGGTCGTTCGCATTTGTGCCATGCGGGGTCTCTTTCGAAAATCATCGCGATACATCGTTACATCCAGGGTCCCCGTAGGAACTTCTACACCCTCCAAGTCACGTATAAGTGCCTGTAGCCTTGATGCGAGATAGACACCACGCCGATGCAGACCGACGATTGCAATCCCGCTATCGGGATCCCAAGACTCAATAACCTCTCTGGCCAACCGAGTGATTGTCCGCTGTACATCTTGCGCGTCCATCAAACGCGCTTTAACGATATCTGAAGGTTTCATGCGTATAATCTAAGCACTGACATGCATCTTTCAACGCCTCCACCCAATGGAAAATACTAATTCAGCCAGCTCGCTCAAATATTTGGACCCTATCACGGTGTCCCGGCTGAAGAACATGGAAATGCGAGCCCGTCTGGTTGTTGAAGGATTCATTACCGGCCTGCATAAGAGCCCTTACCACGGATTCTCGGTTGAGTTCGCAGAACACCGACTTTATAACCCGGGAGATGAGTTAAGACATGTAGACTGGAAGGTCTATGCAAAAACAGACCGTCATTATGTCAAGCAATACGAGGAAGAAACAAATCTGCATCACTACGTCGTTCTGGACACATCAGCCTCCATGCAGTACCGCCACACGGGCCACCTGTCAAAACTGGAATATGGGGCATATCTGGCGGCAGCATTGCACTTCCTCATGATCCTGCAACGAGATGCGACCGGGCTGTTATCCTTTGACTCCGAACTTCAGACGTTTCTCAGGCCGAGAAGTACGATGCGCTATTTACGAGAAATTCTGTCGCATCTGGAACGCTTGGTAAAAACTAGAAGCACAGAGACCTATACCGGAACCGCACGCGCACTTCATCAAGTTGCAGAACGGGTCCGGCGACGATCCCTGATTGTCGTGATTTCAGATCTGATCGAAGAATCTGACTCTCAGGAAGGTATCGTTCGCGCATTGAGGCACTTGCGCCACAGGGGGCATGAAGTGCTCATCTTTCGCATACTTGAAAAAGAAACTGAGAAATTGTTCAATCTTCCGGACCACCCTATGATTTTGCAAGACATGGAATCCGGCTCAGAGCTCTCTCTCCACCCCGGGCAATTGCGTGAGGCCTACATAGAGCGTATGAATTCACTTACCGAGACGCTCAAGCGTCAATGCCTTAAACACACCATCGATTATGTCGAACTTGATACAGGCGTGACGTACGATAAAGCACTTGTAGCGTACTTGAATAAGCGTAAGACCCTACATTAGGCCGAAGGGATCAAAGTCCTGCCTGAAATGGAGAACCGTTGTCTACCCTGAGCGGTCCCTCGAGAGTACCCTCCTTTGACTTTCGTTTACCCGAAGGAGTCGAATCCAACCATCGACTTTAGGGCATATTTCGCGTCACGCGTGAGTATTTACATGTGCGGTTTGCACACCTCCATGTGGTTCTCGAACTCAACCTGCCGAGCTACCGACTCGAAGCTGTACAGCAGTGGCAGCCTGGTAGGCAGTACTCCCTGAAACCGTTTCCTCTTGAGCGTGCAAATGCACCTTGAATTGATGACTCTCTCGAGAACAGATTCTCCCTGCCGCATCCGATTCGAGTCCGTCTCCAACTGCCGATCCATTAACGTAGGTTTGGACAAAATCCCCGTTATGCACCGTGCGCAACGAAGGGGAGCAGCAGACTGCCAAGCGAAGCTGCGCGTGCTCCTACGATGAAACTTTTGAGTGTCACCGATTTAGAATTCGGTCACTGCCAAACATCGAGGCAGTCGTTGAATGAGCTGATTTGGGTATTTTCTCCCTATATTTTCCTCGTTTTTTCAATAAAACATTTCCTTACCTTTATTGGGCGCAGACTTCAGCAGTAAGTTGAGTGATTTATGGGGCAAAGCTCAGACTCTAATATCCTTTCGTTTTTCGGTAAGTTGATCCAGCCATTCATTCCAAGAGTGAATCGCTTGGCCACGGTGACTTTCATTGCGAACGTGGGATTGCTCGTGATCACTGGATTGGCTTTGTCTGCGACATACATCACCAATTCGATGAATGGGCAGCGAGAGGAAGCCCGTGGCACCGCAGAAAAGAGTGCAACCCAATATTCTGAAGTTTTTGCAGATATTGGCGAAATTTCTATTGCAAGCGTAGCACGGACGGCCGACGCGTCCCTGAACGCACCGATGACCGCCCAGGCGTTCACGGCTGCTTTTTTAGTCAGTGCCGCCGCCGAAGCCAACTACGACACCTCCTACGTGATTCAAATCCTAACCTCCATTACCGAGGAAACGGTATTAGATGAGTTCTGGATTACCGACAGGGAAGCCCTCTCCTACCTTACCAACGTTCGTGGACCGGACGGTGCTCTGATCCCTTTCCGATTCGCGGAGAGCCCGGTTGAGCAACCACAAGCATACAAGTTCTACTCACTGTTGGACATACCACCTGATTCATTTCATGTGGTTACGCAGCCCGCGCAAGTGCGTGAAGTAGATCGGGCCGTATACAAGTATGTTGGCACCAATGGCGTGGACCACGAACGAATTGTACAGGTCGGAAATTTATTGGATTTCGGCAACGATGAGCTGCTCAGTCAAACCCATGCAGATGAAACTGCTGACGTTTCTGCTGTAATTGAGGGCAACCTGTCCGCCAACATGCGGGTGGTCGGTGTCATCCTTGATCACTTTGTGGTCGCTTCTATCGCTGCAAGTCGTAGTGTCGATGCTCTGGAGGAAGACTTACGTAGAATTATACAGCATACTGCCGTCGGCGAAATCACGATAGCTGACCGTGAAAGCCGGGTGTTGTTTTCCGAAAATGCCTCTGGTGGATCACGACTTATTTCTCTTGAATATCAGGAGGAACTAGACGATTTATTGACGAATCAGTGGGTGGACCATAGTGGGGCAAAAATTCATCGTGGTGATTCGTCACAGTACAAGTATGTCACGGTCGCTCGCCCCAGTAGCCCATACATAGTTCAGGTTGGTCTTCCACTTGTCCGAGGAAATAGTGCCAGTATCTTGAATACTGTGTATCAGGAGCAGGCAGAGGTCCTTGTTCGCGAGGGGCGTCCCGAAGCACTCTGGTTTATCGATTCGAACGGCAATACGGCAGCAGCAGCCCAGTACTCCGAGACAAATGATATCACCGAAATGGAGGAAGCCTGGCGTAACCCCTATGAGCTGCGATCAAGTACTGCCACCCAGATCATTGAAGCCGCAACCGAAAGTGGCCGCTCCAGTAGTGCCGCACGACTTGGACTTATTGATCGTAATCAACGAGAACTCTGGGTTGCTGCGCCCGTTGCAATTGGAGAAAACCAGATCGGCACCGTCCTAGCCTTCATTAACCTGGACGATACCGTAGCTGGAATCTGGAATAGTATCCGTCAGGGACTGCTTGTCACGCTATTGATGTTGGTATTTACTGCAATTGGCAGCTTTGTTGGAGCACGCCTAATTACGCGCCCCATCGAAAAAATTGCGGAATCTGCACGTTTTGTTGAGAGCGGAGAACAACCCGATGAAGAACTGCTTGGGAGCGTCCTGGACCGTGCAGACGAGATTGGATCTTTGGCTAGAGTCTTCCAGGATATGACGATCCAGGTCTTCAGTCGTGAGGAAGTGCTCGAAACACTAGTGGCCGAGCGTACCTCCGAACTTGTCTCTGCAAATAATGAGCTCCGGCTTGCCCAGGAAGCCATCAATCAAGACCTGGAGATGGCGATGGTTGTGCAAGCCGCTCTGGTAAGGGACGGAACCGCGGATCTTCATAACTTCAAGGCTTCTGCGCGGATGGAACCTGCACTGCAGGTTGGTGGGGATTTTGTGGACTTCTTCGAAGATGGTAACTCACTAATCTGCGTGGTCGGAGATGTATCTGGAAAAGGAGTGGCAGCTGCTCTTTTCATGGCAGCTTCACAGGCAGCAATTCGGTTTGCAACCAGTGAAAGCAAAGATGTAGCCCAAATTTGCCAGAATGCAAACAATCGCCTCTGCCAGCAAAACCCGATGGGACTCTTCGTAACCGTGCTCGTGGCTAAGGTGGATCTGGATAGTGGAGAAGTAACCTATGTTTCTGCAGGCCATGAACCTCCCTACTTACTGAACAATTCCCAGCGTTCGACCGTATCTGGAACTGGAGGAATTGCCATGGGAGTAATGGACGGAATTGACTATAATTCGAGCGTAATCCAAATGCAACCCGGGGAAATTTTATTCTGCTACACGGATGGTCTGACGGATATGGTCAATATTGCCGGAGAGATTTATGGGAAAACCCGACTTGAGCTATCTTTAGATGGTGCTCCAAATTCCGACCCCACAGAAGTCATGAACCACGTATGGGATGATATCAGTAAATTTTCCCACGGGACTGCAGCTGCAGATGATCGAACTTGTTTAGTGCTTCACAGAAAAACTAATTCCCAAAAAACAGAAACAACATGATTGCGACCGATTTTCATGTCCAGGTTGCTGCGCGTGTATCAGAGTTACGTGATCTTGCCGCAATGGTAGAAACCTTCGGTGAGACGCATGATCTTCCTCATCGGACTATTTTTATCGTAAATCTTGCTCTGGAAGAACTCGTTACCAATACGCTTGTACACGGCTCATTCGAGGAAGGTGTTGAGCCACAAATCGCCATTGATCTCAGCATTCGCGATAATCGTGTGCATGTGGTGGTTGAATCAAATGGCGGCAAATTTGACCCAACAGAAGACACCGAACCTGATCTGACGAGTGAACTGGATGCCCGGCCGATTGGCGGGCTTGGAATCCATCTCGTAAAAACTCAGGCGGATAACTTCTCCTACGAGTTTGTTGATGGTATCAACCGCCTGATTCTGGAGTATAACTTAACTTAGTGCCTGGAGAGTCTCAGATTCCTGAGACATTGTAATGCTGACTAACCAAAAAATTTACGGAGGGACCAACCGTGGCTAACAATATTGAAGTGCTTGAAGAGCACGAAGGAGATGTACTCATACTGACCCCAGTAGGACGTGTCGATAGTTCTAATGCTCCCCTGTTCGAGCGTATGATTAAGGACCGCATCGACGATGGTGAGATACATATTGTTGTTGACTTTACCAAGTTATCGTTTATCAGCAGTTCTGGCATGCGCGTATTACTGATCGGAGCAAAAAGTATTCGGTCAAATCAGGGGAAGCTTATCCTTTGCAGCATGCGTGACAGTATCCGGGAAATATTCAGTATCAGCGGATTTGATACCATCATTCCCGTAGTAAAGGATCGTATCGCAGCGATTGACGCTAACCCAGCTTAGGTCTCCGCGTCTGTGAGACTCAGTGGCTAATAAAATCTCGCTGCATTCATTTTGAAGAAGAGCTCCCTACTCATCAGGCGTTCTGTGGTGTGGTGGCTCGGCGGGATTCTGCCCTGCGGTAGAGGCTGTACTCCATTGTGAGTCTGGATTTGCGCGACCAATTGAAACCCGTACCTGTTACGGGATTCGCTTTATTTGGCAGATAACCTTGAGCCGGAACGGTGCTTAAATGAATGCGCCGAGCCCATTTTGATTGTAGGAGCATCACGGTACCTCTGCATCTCTGGCGGATCATATAACGACCACCCTTAATTCATCCCAACCCGCTGCTAGCGCGTACGACACGACCGTCTGATTGCCAGACTCACGCCAGCACCAGCACAAACAGAAGTGAGGTCCGCCACCCCCAAGATCCAAAAGTCCAAAGAGAATCGGCAGGAACTACGATAGACTCATCTATTCTTCGTCCTCATCATAGTCCTCTGGCATCAATACGAATTCGGGATAGGAATCTACACCCAACTCCGCAGTATCCTGTCCAAGACGCTCAACAGATTTTGAAACACGGGTTCCAATAAGAACATCTATCAGCTTCCATACTGCAAATGAAACAGCGAAAACAAAAGCTCCGATTACTACGATCCCTAAAAGCTGGATCCCGAAGCTTGTCCCATCCACAGTAAATGCAACCGCAATCGTTCCCCAAATTCCTGCAAAGAGATGAACAGGCACTGCACCGACAACATCATCGATCTTCAGTTTGTCCAATAATTTGATTGCCAGGACACAAACGATACCACCGACAAAACCAATGAGAATGGCAATCCCATGATGGTGCATTGTGGGGGCAGCTGTAATGGATACCAATCCAGCCAGCGCACCATTCAAGATCGCAAACATATCAAATCGACCCAATATTGGACGCGAAACGACAATCGCAGCAAAAACCCCGGCAGCACCTGCAAGGGTTGTATTGGCGACAATTCCCGCAGCAGCAATTAAGTCAGTGGTTCCTGCTAAAGCCAATTGAGACCCAGCGTTGAATCCATACCAACCAAACCATAAAATGAACACACCTAAAGTAACGATTGGGACGCTAGAGGGTGGCGTCGGATTTACGCTACCATCCTTCTTGAATTTGCCCAAACGGGGCCCCAATATGATTGCCCCTGCAAGTGCAGCCCATCCTCCTGTACCATGGACAATCGTTGAGCCGGCAAAATCCGAAAAGCCTAGCTCATACAGCCAACCCTCTCCCCAAGTCCATGCGCCAACAATCGGGTATACAATAGCTGTCAAAGCAAGCACGAACGAAAAAAAGGCCCATAACCGGATCCGTTCTGCCAACGCACCCGACACGATGGATGCGGTAGTGGCCACGAACACCATCTGAAAAAACCACCCCGACATTTGGGAATACCCACTGTCTACGACCGCCTCATGTACACTTGAGTCTCCACCGACCAGAGCGACTTCTTCTGGGGTGGCATTGAAAAACAGCTTAAAGCTCCCAATGAAACCGGACACATCCGTATACATCAGGTTGTAACCGATAACATAATAGGCTAAGGCTGCTATGGCGTATAAGCCTAGATTTTTGAGGCAAATCACGGATGCGTTTTTGGTGCGGACCGACCCGGACTCCAACATCGTGAAGCCGGCAGCCATCCACATTACAAGGGCTCCCCAAATAAGAAAACCGAACGAATTAAGAACAAACTGAGTCTCAGGTGTCATTTTGAAAAATTGAAGTGATTCCAGAATTATACAAAATAAAAATGGGAATCAGCACAACAAAGTCGAGCCGGGGGAAAGTGGTACTATGGGCCACGGCGATGGGCACCTCGACATTGAGGGACTCCCAAGATTCGAGGCCACGTTTCGCGGGCTCAGCGTTTACGTCAGCCAATACCTTCGGGTAGTGGGCGAAATCGCCACCGAGCTGATCGAGAATATTAAATGGAAGGCCTTCGGTCGGTGTCAACAAAATGTGATGTCTCTCCTTCACCCATGAGAAGACTCATTGCATGCGCCAGACAACCAAAAACTCAGGGCGGAACTCATTCTGACCGTCAACTCCTAGTTTGTTTGACCAGTACTGAAGCTCAACTCCCATGTGGAGCCAGCCTGGCGACTTAAACAGATTCCCCACATCCCATACCAGCTGTGGCTGCGCCAGAATCCAGGCCTCAATCGTCCCTGTGTCATACTCGAGTTCTACTGAACTGATGTACTCGGCATGTCCCATGAACGAAAAAGACTGGCTTCCAATATTGAATACCTTGAGCCAACTGATATCAAACATGAATCCGGCATCATGTCGTGTTCCGTCGCTATAATCCACGATTGCGGCGAAATCCGTATTCACGAATATAAATCCAGGGATATTCCACGAAAGCTGCACACCAGGTAGAAACTTGAGAACGTTGACATCTCCATCAAAGTTCAAGCCACCAACCGCAGAAACATCTACAATGGGCCCCATCTTGATGTCCTGACCAAAGAGCTTGCTGAAGCTCAAGGATGGATACCATTCTCCATAAAAATCTCTATCGTTAAATCCATCATTCTCCACGTCATCCAAAAAATCAATGAAGAAAAAAGTCCTCCCCAGCTTCCAGCTACCTGCATGCTGGAACGTGAGGATATTTGTTGCGTGATGACGTCCCGAGAATGGATTCAACAGGCTGCCCCTCTGATATTGAAATTCCATCTGTGCGGAAGCAGACAGAGGCTGCAGTCCAATAAAAACGGTCAAGGCTAGAATGCCTGCCAAAAGTCCTTTTTGATTCATCTTATCCTGAGTTTGTGTTTTCTGATGCCCTACTATGTTAGCGCCTCACACTGCATCCACTCGCGAAATTTGTGGTACAGCATGCCGCAATGCCTGCTCAATCCCTGCACGTAATGTCATAGTACTCATTGGACATGTACCACAGGCACCGAGTAACTTAAGCTCTACAACCATGTCATCTGTGATTCTGTGTAGCTGAACCTCTCCACCATCAGCAACAAGATACGGACGAATAGAATCAAGTCCATCTTCTATTTTCTGGCGAAGGGCGGCATCCATATTTGGATCATATCTGGACATCACAGCGGAAATTTTTGAGCCTATTGATACTCAATAAGTGGAGATGCAGGAGAAGTTTCCCTCTCTGCCAATGAAGTGACGATCCTACCTGCAATAGATCGGAACGCTTGGGCGGATCCACTAGAAGGCGCTGATAACACGATCGGGCGCCCCTCGTCACTTGAAACCCGCAGAGGCTCCTCCAAAGGAATCTTACCAAGCAGCGGAATACCGGTTTCGGTTGCAAGACGGTCGGCTCCACCATCCCCAAAGAGATAATACTTGCGCTCGGGGAGATCTGCAGGGGTGAACCAAGCCATATTCTCAATAATCCCCAAAACGGGTACATTTACTTTCGAAAACATCACCAGTCCTTTTCTGGCATCCGCTAGGGCCACTTTTTGTGGCGTTGAAACAATGACGGCACCAGCCAAATTGACGGTCTGCACAATCGTAAGTTGGATATCCCCCGTACCCGGCGGCAAATCCAGCAGAAGAAAATCAAGGTCTCCCCACTCCGCATCGTTCAGGAACTGTCGAACAGCCCCAGAGACCATTGGACCACGCCAAATCACGGCTTCAGAATCATCCACTAATAACCCCATTGAAAGTACATGCACACCATGTTTGATGATCGGAACGATTTTTCGTTGATCATTGACACGCGGTTTCTCTCCCTCCAGCCCAAACATCACCGGAACACTTGGACCGTAGATATCTGTGTCTACCAGACCTGTCCGATAGCCTTCCGCTGCAAGAGCTACGGCGATATTTGTTGCTACAGTACTTTTGCCAACCCCTCCCTTACCTGAAGCAATGGCAATCATGTGCCGGGCTCCGAGCTTAAGTTGCTGTGCACGCCCCTTGGAGTAGGTTAATTCAATCTGGACTTCTACATCCTCCCCAAACTCAGACCGAATCACTTCTCTGCACTGTTGGACAACCGTTTTGGAAAATGTAGTCCCCGGTTGGGAAATAGAGAGCTTAAATGCGATGGACCGACCATCAATCACGACATCCTTTACAGAACCAAGCCGAATAATATCACTGTCCCGTTCCGGGTCATGTATCTTACTCAAGACCTGATAAACAGCTTTACGTCTGATCATTTTTCGGTTCATCCCCTCTTCATACCTTAATGATTCGATGAGTTGATTCGCATTTCAACGCCTCCTCCCTACAAAAATAGGAAAATCTGCTTCCCGTTGATGCCGGACATACTGTCCTGATTCGCTCTGTGCATTTTCCTGTGTAGTCTAAGCAGCTTCAAGCTCGATCACTCCTTCATGTCTACGGCTACTTTATTGCACCCGTCTTGAAAATTCTCAACGCCATGCCATGACATAGCCCCCACGGGCTCACGGTTATTGATTCTTGTCTCAGCATGTTCATCACTTCCAGAAAAATCAGGATTGCAGCAGGAAATACATCAGCTCTGCCTTGAAGCCTTCTTGGGTTTAGGGCCAGAACGTCAGACATTGCCATACGAGTCAAGAACTCCAGCCAATACTTTACCTGAGTACATGAGAGTTTATCTGGATGCTCCTCTTTCACCTGGAGTCGTTCCCAATTCGGGTTCAATTTGTCAAATTTTATCGGAAGTTCTCCTGCACTCAATTCATGTTGCAACTCCAGTAAAAGACGATGTACATCTGACGCACCGACAAGGATCTCCGTCTGAATTCCCGAAATGGGTAACTCAGACAGCGATTTATTGATGAATTCCGTGGCCCCTTTTAGTTCACTGGAGTCAGGAGGCTGGGAAGAAAAGTATCGCTCTGTAATACGTACGGAGCCAATATCCAAACTGAACCGCTGAAGGATGCGACCATCCGGCATTCCTTCAACAATTTCTGTCGAGCCTCCACCTATATCACATGTAACGATCCTGCCCGTAACATTGGCTAGCCCAGCAACTGCTCCTTCATAGCTTAAATCTGCTTCCTGATCTCCCGAGAGTATTTCATAGTGCAATCCCGTTCGTTCTCTTACGATCGTGACAATTTTATTGCCCGTATCCCGAGAAGCACTGGTTCCAGCCACAACACACCTCTCCACTTGCCACTGATCCGCTGCAGATTTAAATCCCTGTAACGCCTGAACAAGACGTTCAATGGCCGATTCTGTGAGGACGCCGTGTGCATCTACCCCTTCTCCAAGCCGAATCATTCGGTGCTCTTCCGCAAGTGGATTCAATTTGCCACTAGGAGTCAACTCAGAGATTAGAAGCTTTGCAGAGTTTGTCCCGACGTCAATAGTTGCAAGCTTCAAACCCTACCTCAATGGTGATCTTCCGAATAGATGATTGCTCACGATTCTGAGCCACCGCAAAGGTACAAAACCTCTGTAGATCGGTTGTTATTGGGGGGCAGTAGGAACCGTAGGAGAGGCCCCAACTGTGATTGCAGCACCTTGGCTCTGGACTGGAAACATCGCAACTCCCCATCGCTCAGGATAATCTGGCTCAGGTGAATTCCAGTCATCGTACGAGTGAGAGCCGTCCGATTCATAGTGCAGTCTATAGACTCCAGGCTCTAGCCTAAGAAATTCAATCTCCTTTCGATTCTTTCGAGCCCCGCCTGCATGTACAGAACTATCATAGGACATCTGCCACTGCACTCTTGATTCTCCCGTACCTTCCTGCTTTTCCAGCCATGCCAAATCATATCCGTTGTCGGGACCTGTAATCTCTCCTAGAGCATAGAGTACCACCGCCGCCGTATCCTCCACAACAAAAGGTTGTACATGCTGCTCGTCATCCCCAACCTGAGTGATACGGATGATCGGATCACGCTGCATCCAGGGATCAAAAGTAGAAACATCTTCCTTATCAGAGGTGCGTATATTCAATCCCCACCCCTGGGGATAAAATGGGGGATTCCCTACCCAACTATCATAGTGGTGCGCACTGTTGGTCACTGCGATGGCGCGATAGACACCCGGGGGGAGAACGCGTTGACCTTTGAAAATTCGATTTTCCTGTACTCCTCCCGCCCAATCTGTGTTATCGCGGGAAAGCTGCCATACGACGTGCCCGCTCACTGCATCCTCGATACGTGAGTAATCCACCGGCTGCACTTCGTCCTGGCTACCTAATTGGCCGATCGCATGAATCTCGAATTCTGTCGGGCGATGAACTTCAAAAAGGCTCTCTCTCTTTTCTTCACCGCGCAGAGGTACAGCATCCCACGTCTTATTGTCAGAGTTGTCCCCTAATGGACGCGTGATCGTCCGTAACGCATCTTTGTTATCCGGTGAATGAATTGTCACATGCCACTTGCGGCGATCCTTTCGAAACGTCAAATTTGAACGACGCTGAAGCTGACCGTACGAAGCAAAATTCAAAATGTACGAACCTGTATCCAGCTCCAATTCTTCTTGATCCACATAAGCGATGGACCCTTCCTGCCTCGTATTCGCGGCATTCATGGACCACACAACTTCTCCCGTATGAGCGCGGGTAATCCAGGAATATGCTGCCAGCCCAGTTGCTCCTTGACGTTCATCAATGGAACCAACTGCATTAATCACAACCTGCAAAGGTCCTGAGACCTGAAAAGCCTGTTGTTTTAGTTCACGAACATCAAGATCGGAAAGCATGATTGCTCCACTCGGTGGCGGAGACTCGGAAAACAGTCTCACGACTACCAAGAAACCTAGGAACACTAATAATATGACCTGAAACCGACTCCAATTACTCATGACCGCGAAATATCACTACTACAAGCCCTTACGGTAACTCCCATAGCAAAGTTGCTCTCTCTGCCTATCTGTAACAAATTTTTCCAAGCTAGGTAATAACTTGTTCCAGGCACTTTATTGACGGGGTACCCCAAATCAGTTTTTCCAGAGTTCTTTCAAGAAAGGCGCTCGTTGCACTGTTCAAGCGTTTGTGGCGCTGGATTCCCCCTATTACGTTTGTCCTCTTCCTCTGCGGTACGACCATCTTCTCGTATATGGGAGGTGTCGGCGAGACGGCTCCGGTAAGCACGAAAATCCTTCATCAGGCGGCATTGGCAGTCTGTTTTCTGTGTCTGTGGATTACCATTGCACGTACGACTCAAAATTCACGGCTACCGCCGGTTCAAATTTTCTGGCGGGCAAGTTTGACGATTCTGGCTGCCCTTGTCTTGGTTGTGCTGATCCTGCAGATTCCGGGTGACTTTATCGTTGAAAATACCCCTGCCGCCCCAATCGTCCACGTAAAAAGTACCCTTCTGAGTACGATCCTCGCAGGACTGGGATTCATTTTGGTTCAGCGATTCGGACAGTTGGTTCGATTCCGTCGTACCCGGCGAAGTGAACGAGAATGGTCCCTGCTGATGCTTTTTGTCAGCATCACTTTCGTGGCTGTCGCCCCGTTCCATCATCATTTTGATGCTGAATCCTCCCCGTTCAGTTTCATTCTGGATGTCATTGCAAGCGCAGCGATTCTCGGTTCCATTATATTCATAGGTTTGAATATAATCCGTTTTGCGTGGATTCTTCGTTTGCCCGTAAAGCAAAAGATGGGCGCACTCGGATTGGGCGTTGTCGTGGTCTGCTTGACTTCTGCCACTTTGCTGCTTCTGTTCCGCCCATTTTCCCTTCCCTCGGTTGCTGGACAGTCCTATCCCATTGAGTACCTGTCTTTTTACAGTCTTCCACTCATGGCCGTCACTATTCTGTTTATCACCTTTGCATTTATTTACGGTCTGACCTCCGTGCTGTCCATGATTTTCCATTTACCCACAATTGGAGACTATCAGCGAAGCGTGGATGAAATGGCAGCCATGCAGGCGCTGACGGTTCTGGTACGTGAGGTTGCAGATCCTGAAAAACTCTACCACTGGGTCGTCTCAACACCCGTCGACTCGGGGCGTGGAAAAGCGGCATGGCTGACCATACAGGAATTGGATTCCGGGTCCTTGAAACCCCAAATTGTCGCCGCACACAACATCGAAGCATCGATTGCGGATGACGTATGTGACGTGAATGCCATCCACGGTGAGGCGGCAAGAACCCGCACCTTGGTTTCCATCCAAAACACCTCTTCTGACCGCAGAATTCAGAACGGAAAAACAAGTGGGATTATGAGCCTGTTGGCGATTCCGCTCACAACCCGTACCGAGGTGCTCGGAACCCTGTTTGTGTCTCGCGATGTTGCCCATGCGTTTGAGAATGAAGACATTGAATCCATCGGGGTCTTTGCATCACAGGCAACGCTTGTACTCGAAAATGCTCGCCTGTTGGAAGCACAATTTGAGCGTGAGCGTCTTGCAAGTGAGCTTGCAATTGCACATGATGTGCAGCGACGCCTGCTACCCCAGACAATGCCCAGGGTTTCTACTTTGAGTCTGGCGGCCTCTAGCACTGCGGCCCAAGAGGTTGGTGGAGACTATTACGATCTCCTTGAATTGGGCGATGGAAAGTTGGCTTTTATCATCGCGGATGTCTCAGGCAAGGGCACTTCGGCGGCGTTCTACATGGCTGAAATGCAGGGAATCTTTCAAGCAGTGGCCCAGATTGCTCCAGATCCTCATGATTTTCTCTGTCATGTAAACAATGCCCTAGGGCGATCACTGGAAAAGAATGTTTTCGTAACCGCGATTTATGGAGTCCTTGACTGCACATCTGGCGCGATCTCCATCGCGCGCGCAGGACATCCCCCCGCGGCATTTGTAGATGTGACCGGTCGTACAACGCTTTTACGCTCCGGCGGATTAGGGATTGGGCTGGATCGTAGTGAGTTGTTCGCGCAAACGCTGGAGGTCAAGCAACATGTATTCAATCCCGGTGACCTGATTGCCCTGTACACCGATGGTGTGACCGAAAGCCGGAACCCTGAAGGGGAAGAATTTGGATATGACCGTCTCCTACAAAGCATCCAGTCTGCCCGATATGAGCGTGCACAGGGGGTACATGACGCCGTACTTCAATCTGTGGATCAGTTCCTGGGACCAGAAAAGAAATATCTTGATGATCTCACCGTACTGATCATCAAGTGGCATGGCCCTGAGCCCGCAGCGCATAATGCCGAAGACGACCCCTTGCTTTAACTTAAGACCATTACCTACTATTGACTACAATTGCCTATGAGTAATTTTTCTGTTGCATTCCGGGATGCTGGTTCGGCCACCATATTGGCCGTATGTGGGGAGCTGGATGCCCATACAGCACCCGAACTGGAGTCTGCCATTAAAAAGTGTCGGGATGAGGGAAAGTCGAACCTCATCGTAAATGGGAGTGAACTTGACTACATCTCCAGTGCAGGGCTCGGCGTATTTATGGCATTTATTGAAGAAATCCGCACCTTGGGCGGAGACATCAAAATATGCGCCCTGAAACCGAGAATTTTCGATGTATTCGACCTTTTAGGATTCCCGAAGATCTACCATATTGTCGAAACAGAAGAAGAGGCCCTTTCCCTCTTTGAGCAAGGGATTCAACCGATACAGGGGGACTAAACCATGGGCCGTGCGTCCATTACTCATACCCTCGTTGTACCCAGTGAAACAAGGCAACTGGCGAAGGTGCGCAATTTCGTCGTGAAACATGCGCGCCAAGCAAAAGTGGGTGAGACGCACATAGAGGCGTTGCGCTTGGCTATTGACGAAGCCTGTGCCAACGTGATTGAGCATGCTTACCAAGGCAATCCAGAAAAGGAAGTTTCCCTTGCCATCACCATTGAACCAACACGGGTGGTTGTACAGATCCGCGACCATGGACGCCCTTTCGATCGGACAACCTATCAGCGACCCAACGTGATGGAATTATCGCGCAAACGTAAATCCGGGGGGCTCGGCGTAGATATCATCCGCCGCCTGATGGACGAGGTGCAATACCTCAATCATGGAGACACCAACGAAATCAGGTTCGTTCGATTCCGTCGGGCTCATCGTGATGGCCTTCGGTAGCATAGCCTGTATAGAGGGACACGATCCCGAACGTGAGTGGCTCTTCCCGTGTTCGCTCAAACCCACATCGTTCCAGCCGCACCAAAAAGTTATACCCACTCGGAAAAACCTCTATTGAATCCGGCAAATATGTGTAGGGCCCGGTGACCCCGGAAAGCATCCGCCCGATCCTTGGAAGTATCCACCTCGAATACATTCTGTAGAGCATCTGGATGAATCGACTCTTTGGCTGACTAAACTCAAGCACGACTAGCGGTGCCTGGGGCTTTAGAACGCGCTGCATAGACCGCAATCCCGCATCTAAGTTGGCAAAATTGCGCACCCCAAACGCCACGATAGCCCCATTAAAACTGTTGCTCTCAAATGGTAGCTGTTCCGCCGAGGCTTTGACAAAGTCAATTCTTTCTGTGTCGTACCTGGATGACTTTCGTCGTGCTATCTGCAGCATTTCGTCAGAAATATCCACCCCCACAATTTCTTCCGGTTTCAGCTTTCGCATTGCGAACGCTATATCACCCGTTCCGGTAGCGACATCAAGAACTCGTTTCTCGAACTGGTTCCCCAGTCGCCGGATCGCCGCGGTGCGCCATGTACGATCCAAACCAAAGCTAAGTACACGATTTAGTCTATCGTAGCGCTGCGCAATCGCATCGAACATGTCCGCTACTTCTGCTTCCTTTGATTTATTCTCTCCCACTGGTGGGTAATAGCGCATCAATCGTAAAGTCTTGGCTGGTTCTCAACGTTCTCGTCCCAATTCACGTTAGAGACTGATGAGGCATCAATGGCGAACTTCTGATTATTTATTTGTTAGTATGCCGATCCCGGTTTGACATTTCACCTTGTGTCAATCTCCCCATCGTTCTGGTTCATCAAACAAGGTTATACTCCCCGCGTTGCAGTGTAGCTGAACTGCCATCTACTGTGCGCTGTACGCTCCTGATCCAGTAATGACAAAAGAATTCCTTGTTGACATAGATGGCCAGCGGATACCCGTGACGCAGTCGGGGAATCAGCTCTACGTACTTGACAAGAAAACCAATGCATCACTTGTAGAATTGCGACCGGGTCTTTACAGCCTTGTGCTCAAAGGCAAGAGTCACCTGATTCATATGGATGGAGGACCGGATCCTCTGATGACTATCAATGGGCAGACCGTCAATTCTAACATTGTCAGTAAGCGCTCTGAGCTCATCCTGCGCCACGGACAGCAAAAAGGAATTCAAGAAGTAGTCAGCGAACTCCGGGCCCCCATGCCGGGGTTGATCATGGACATCATGGTTCAAGTGGGTGAAGAGGTTGTTCAAGGGCAGGGACTGATTGTACTTGAAGCCATGAAAATGGAAAATGAACTTCGGGCTCCTTGTACAGGTCGAGTCAAACACATACATGCGCAGGAAAAAGATGCTGTAGCGCTTGATGCGATTCTTATGGAATTTGAATCATGAACGTACTGGTCACGGGTGCAACTGGGTTTTTGGGGAGTGAACTGGTGTATCAACTCCTGGAGGTAGGATATCATATCCGGATTTTCAGGCGGGAGACCTCCAAATTAGACCTGCTGAGTCCTGTAGTAAACGACATAGAACATGTGACTGGTGATGACATCACAGATCTGGAAGCACTGCGTAGGGCGATGAAAAACGTCCAGGTTGTTTTTCATGTGGCGGGCAATGTGAAATTCGGATCCAGATCCCTCAACCACGTCAATGTCCGGGGAACCGCAGCGGTCGTAGATGCCGCCAGAGAGACCGGAATTGAGCGATTGGTGCATACATCCAGTGTTGCCGCGATTGGGACCTCTGAGGGGGTTATTTCGGACGAGAATGCTGAATGGCAGGATAAGCCTTGGCCCTATGCGCAAAGCAAACACATGGCTGAACTGGAAGTGCAGCGTAGTATTGCCGAGGGACTTGATGCGGTGATTGTCAATCCATCCTTGATCCTGGGACCAGATCGTAGTGGAGGAAAAGCCCTGAACCTTACCCATGACTATGCTCTCAAAATTCGTGCAGGAAGGGCATGGCTATATCCCACTGGGGGAACGAATGTTGTAGATGTGGCGGATGTTGCGGCCGGCCACCTTGCAGCATTGGAGCATGGGCAAACAGGCGTTCGCTATATTCTGGGAAGCGAAAACCTCAGCTGGAAATCCATCATCTCTACTTTGGCAGAGGCTCTGGGAGTCAAGCCTCCGAGGATTCCATTACCTTACAACTTGGCTCTCGTGGGAGGGGGATTTATAGATTTGTTGAGTTTCATGATGGGGAGGCGATCTCCCCTGGGACGATCCACCGTGACCTACGCCCTGAAAACGCGTGAATACTCGAATACGCGTGCAATCTCGGAACTTGGATGTTCATTCCGTCCCTTTTCTGAGACAGCTCAACGGGTCGCGGATTCGCTGAAACGCTAAAGAAGGATCCCTATTTGCGCTGATATTGCAGCGCAATTTGTAATGACCGCCCCGGCTCAGCATACGTGCTATAGAGGTATGTGTACGTCGCGTCCAACAGATTCCTGATTCCAATCTGCAACGATATGCTATTCAGCTCCGCGGTCTGGATCCACACATCCGCGCTCGCCCACGCAGGGGAATCAAATAAAGTGCCATAGAGCTCTGTGCCCAATGAAAAGAGGTCTAGTGGGCCTCTCACCGTAGCATGGACCCGTGCCCATGTGGACAGTGAAGTCTCAGAGATCAACGATGAGGTATTTGATAGAGAGGTGTACGTGGCCAACCACCACCACGAACCGCGTACGAGTGCAGTCATTCCATGGATACGGCCACCCTCCGAGTCGCGCAAAAACGTCATAAGCTCAGCAGAACTTTCAATCCCGTTCCACCTGAATCCCACATCTGCTTGCTCCAGAACACCTCTTTCCGACTGCGCGCGACCGGTTCCGGCGATCAGTTGCCAGTCACCGCTGAGTTGCCAAGTCAAAAACGTCATTCCCCCCCAATGACCGCGATCAGGGTCTATTCTGAACTGTCCCTCAATTAGTAAACGTGAAATCCGATGCAATGCCGTGACAAATACACTACCCTCTACAGATGAGCTTGCGTCATCCTCTCCTTTGGTGGGGTGATTCAAACTCCCGCTTTCCATGTAACGATAAATATCTGCACCTATGTTCAGACGTAGATTTCGCAGCGGCAAAAGCGTGACCGTAATGGATCCACTCCGCTGTTCTCTATGCAGATCATCGTTTAGCTGCTGAAGAGCCGCCGTTGCAACCACCCCCTGCAGAAAACCAGCCTTTTGAGAATACCTGTACTGTACGATCCCCGCATGCTGACGGATGTCTCCTCCAGTAGATTCGAGGTCCTGTAACCAGCCGCCACTTCCTGAAAGATGATGATTCGGGCCCATCCGTATCCCGGCGCGTCCGGCAACGTTTCCCGAACGAATTCCGGCCTGCTGAAGAACCCCGCTCCCATCTGAATAATTGCTTGCCGTCTCATAGATTCCACTGAGCGTTCCATAAACCCGGGACCAGTTGCGATGGAATGTCATTCCTGAACGTACCCTCTGTGTTCTTGAATCATAAAGCAGCTCTGCACCCGTTGAAGACTGTTCAGGTATCTTGTACTGGATTGACGCATCCATTCCAAGACCTAGGTTATAAGGGCTGGGGATAACCTCTGAACCCTCTAAATCTGCGATCAACGTAAGCGGCATTGAGGGATCAATCAATCGCACTCCATCCAAATAGAACGATTGTGGAGTGAGCTCTGACCCATACAAGGTATACTGAAACTCAATCGCACTCACTCGGCGAGGTAATAGACCTCTAAACATTCGCGTGGCCCATCCTCCCTGTGGGTTTACAAATACATGTTGATCCGGTAAATCATAAGCCTCGAGCATCAGAAAGATTTTCAGTTCCAGGTTATCTTCAACGTCAACTGACTCTTGGAAAGGAGTGTATCCTTCCGCAGATACGGTGAGTATATATTTTCCGGGATTGATGCCGGTAAATTCGAAGCGGCCATCTGGCCCGGTGAGTGATCCATGCAGTGTTCCCGCCAGTAGGACGACTGCCCCAGAAACTGGAGTCATTGTTTTTGAATCCAGAACCGAACCAACAATCCTAGGTGACGATTGGGCAACAACGCAGTTCAGACCAATACAAAAAACAAGACACTGGAATATCAAACGCAAGGATAGCGCCCCGAGCCGTGCGGCGCTCAATAAGAACAGGCTCGCTTCTGTTGGCTCAACCAACCTTGACCGAGTGCTCCGATCAGTTTTGACCATACCCACCGGCATAATAGATCCTTGATGCTGCGATGAAGATTCCTGCCAGTACTATAAAATACTCTTACCTGTCTGAGTGGCCCGGACGCACTGATCGCTATATATCTGAATTGCAAAAACCAGTTTTTGCTGTACCTAACGGGTCACGCTCCCAGTTGATGCTACCACCCGGAATTGCCTAGATCATCAACGGAGCGCGATATCAGATCAATGCGGCGCCTACCACTCTCAGAAAGAGAGAAGTTATTCCCCCTTCCCCTTACGAGGCCGTTTGTCAGATACTGATAGGCAATTGATGATCGTTGAAGGACATTCAGCTTTGGTGAGTCCACCATTTCGTCGGACGGTTCAAATTTGATTGGCAACCCAGAGGCAGCAAACGTAATTTTCCAAGAATTCCCCATTTCAATTGGAGCCCCATATTCGGGGACCCAATCTTTCAACTCGTCGCACAGCCACGGATAGCGCCATAAGATATCCGGGAGTGTTGGCCCCAGTGGAACGGTGACCTCAAAAAAGGGCGTTTCCCGCGTAAAAAGCTCTGGAATGGTCAGGTCTGGATTCTCCCTCAGCTCCAGGTACAAAGACGCAACATCTATCCCGACCAAGTTGAGCCCATTATAGATTTCATGATGATTAGGGGCTGCTCTTTTTAGATGATCATCATACCAGGCATTGAAGGCCTCGCTCAGCATGAGGTTGATTTCTAGGTGTAAGTGTGCCCGGTCACGACTGACTCCCCTTCCTGTATAGCCCATGATACCAATGGGAGCCCCCTGATCAACTTGATCCCCAATGGATACGCTAACACTTTTTAGATGGGCATAAAGGCTGTAGTACGGTGATTGCCCCCACCAGTGCTCAACTACAATATATCTCCCGTAATTTGAGCGACCCGACCCTTCGTTCACGTAGACAACTTCGCCATTCGCAATTGCCCTGACTTCATCCAGCGGCTCCCCTCTTGATGTGCGTTTTAGTGAGCGAATATCAATGCCTTCGTGAAAACGACTGTAGATCACCCCCTGACTTGTGCGGCGCACATTCCGTACAAAGCCATACTGTCCTGCCGTCCAGTCAGGCTTTTCATTGGGCCTTGGCTGACGATACGTTCGCATATAAAATTCCGGTCCACCGCCCCGGAAAAGTGCATCATTATCCGTGGGTAAGACGATCGAAATTCGGGAGTCGTCCTGAGCTGTAACCCCTGGAGATACGATCCCCGAAATAAGAAGAACAATCCATACCCCCCCAACCAGCATTCGGTTTTTTGAAAATACTGCCAACCAAACAATTGACACCCAATTCCTCATGCCCATAATCTACTGTAACTAGTGGAAATAGAGAGTGATCTACACTGATTGTACCGGATAGTCCGCACAAATATTGCCACGTGCAATTTCTGTCAACTTCCGCTTAAGGATCGTGCGACGGAATGCACTGATGTGATCCGTAAACAGGATCCCCTCCAAATGATCGTACTCATGCTGAATTACGCGGGAAAGAATTCCGTCAACCGTCTGGGAGTGCTCCTGCATATTTCTATCCTGGTAGGTGATCTGTACAGATTCCGGTCGAAATACGGGCTCTCTGATATCTGGGATGGAGAGGCATCCTTCTTCAAATTCTTCCTCCTCCTCTGATTCCCAGGTAATCTCAGGATTAATGAACACCATAGGTTGCTCGGGCAAATTATCCCTCACATCCTCCGGCATATCCTCCTTCAACCCCGAGACATCTACAACAAAGAGACGCTCTAATCGCCCAACCTGCGGAGCGGCAAGACCGATCCCTTCAGCATTGTGCATCGTCTCAATCATGTCGACAATCAACTTTTGAACCTCTGCATCAACAGATTCGACAGGCTTGGTTTGTTGACGGAGAATGGAGTCGCCAAACAAACGTATTGAGAGTATCGCCATGAATACTACGGATCCACCTGGGCGTAGACACCCGTAACTGTTTCCTCGTTGAATGTTACGATCTCGTAGGGTTGCGCATTCGGACCCTCCATTCCCGGCGATCCGATGGGCATCCCCGGTACTGCAATGCCTGGTATATCCGGCCTCTCCTCAAGCAATTTGTGTACATAAGCAGCCGGCACATGACCTTCCACTATATACCCATCTACGACTGCAGTGTGACATGAATGTGCGGCCTGCGGTACCCCCAATTCCGCTTTAATTGAACCCATAGCCCGCATATTACGGGACTCGACTTCGAAACCAGCCGCCTCCATATGCTCCGCCCACTTGACACAGCACCCACATGTTGGAGATTTATATACAACCATCGTTGGCTTCACCTCCTGGCCGCCTGGTCGCAAGGTAAACCCAACTATGGCAACAGCACAAAGCCCCACGCCTGTCAGTACTATTAAGATGGCACGCTTCATGATCTTATTCGATTAATACGTTATAGTTGGACAGCCGGGAAGGATCCACATCAGAAAGAAGGTCATACACTTGTCCACGTTCTTCTGCGTCCTGAAACATTCCTACCAGTTCTTTGGATTTTGTGCTGAAAAAAATGTCGAAGACATATTGTCTAGATTGATCATCATACAGATCAGACATAGTTTGTAAGACCTCCAACACTTTGGCGCGCGCAGCCTCCATGTCCAAGGTAAATAAATCCAATGCCTCCATATGATACTGATAATACACTTGGCGAAGAGGACGCATACGTGGACTTGTCATTTGATCTACAATCCGTGCACGTCCGTCAACATCTATAGTACTCCACCCCACGGCGTTCGTAGCTACGGCCAACTGCTGGATACGCTTGGCTTTCTGAAAATGTTGTTCTCCCCCATATTCACTAAACGAATCATAGTCGTAACCCAACATGAGATAGGCATAGTAGTCTAGTACAGATGTAAGTCCATCGAATCGTTCGACTTCGAATACCAAAGGGGTTCCTTGTGAATAGTTAAAATCCCACGCTTCATCACTGATCTGCAGCATAGGGGTCTTTGCCATGGTCCCGTAAATCGGACGGGTGCTGTTTAAAATTAGTTGTGCACGAAAGGAAGTCAGCGTAAAATTCTGTTGGATCACAACCTGGATGGAGCATTCAATGAGTTCGTGCACTTCGAACTGATCCTCCGTCCAATTATTGTTGTTCATGTAATCCTCGATTTCCCCTTCCAGCTCATCAAGAAATGAAAAGCCTGAGCCCTCAAGCTGCCGATAATTCACCTGCGCAGTACACTGGAACTCCCGCGCAACCGGGGCGGATACGAATCCCGCTAAAACACAAATGAGGATGATCTGTCGCATCATCGTTTGGTTTTGACACCAAGGGTTATGCCGGATGTACTGTTTTGACGTATACAAAGCTGCATGATTCCAACGGTTCAGCAAGTCCCCCAGATCTCATCAAGCATGAACTTACAGAATCCCTTTCCACTATATCATGTGTGGAAAAAGATTGATCGCGATTGCAGTTCCTGCCAGTTTTTATAATTGATACTACGGAAAAACTGCTTCCCGCCGCCCGTACAAAATTTGGCCCAATTTGTTCGTTCATCGGATACCTTGCAAGCATTGGAGATTACATGAGCGAGAAGTACCCCTTATTAAAATCCAATGGATTAAACGAGGCACGTACTTCCAAGTCCAAATAATGCAGTAGCCGGAACTGAAGCCCCATCCCGAGCCCCGCCGACCAGTTGCCACGATAATCTGGGCTGACAACTACTCTCTGTATAAATCCATACACGTAGAGAACCTTGAAGTATGAAGGCACGGTCAGGAATCCATTTTGTATGTACCAAACAGGTTGCAGAATTTCTGCATCAACCCGAACGTGCGCTCCCCTGCCCAGAAATGCTTCGTGCCCCCTGGGAAGAACTAACGACCGGCTATATACCCCGGCACCATTTTGAGACAATAGAGACGCACCCAGTATCATACTTGTGTTCGATCTCCGGGAAATGGACCAGTACTGGTTTAGTCTCATGTAGAAACCCGTCCGTCTGGGATCACGTTCTCGGATCACATCTGCACGTCCATATATCCCAAGAACTGTCCCTCTGTTTGGCCGCACGTCCCGTGTATTCTGCTGCAAGCCAACGGCAAGTAAAATACCTATATCCACGCGCGTGCTGCGCTCCCATTCAGCAAGGGATTGACGTGTATCTCTTCGATACGGAACTGGATTCTCATCCAGGCTGAACCACCGTGTCCGCTCACTGCGTACACCTGCGAGGATGCTGGCATAACTATGACGCACATTCGCTTCAAAGCGAAGTGGGAGGGTGAATGTCATTCCAATCCCCCTGGATTGCTCTCCATAGGTGATATCCCGGATGGATTCTTTTCCATCTTCCTGCGTCAGGACCCTAGCAATGGCAACATCAGGCTGGCTATAGACGTCAATAGTTGCGACCACCGGACGAAAAACTGCACTCACCTCCGCCCGCCCCCATAGCTTTCGTGCCTGTACGGTTGTCTCCATCGCATAGGTGCGACGGCGAAGAGGATCACTCCCATGGATTGAGAGTCCGCCACCCAGCCCCAATCTTCTTTCTGGAGTATCGTTTGACCACACACCTACAGGGAGAAACATCCGAGGAAAAAGCCTTTCCCATGATTTGTATGGCTCGTGAGTGAAATCTTTCGGTAATCCCAACCTGGAGGAAATCTTGGGCAACTCACTCACGGGCGTAAGGGGTACTTCGACCCACTCTTCTGGGGCAAATTCCACAGCCACAACATTATAGCGCTCATGCTGGTAATCAACATAAACGAGGGTGCGATTATCCTCAGAGAGGATAGGGTCTAGTGCCCCGTACAGGACATCTGAAAGCTGCAGTGTGCGCTTCGATTCCAGGTCATGACATAATACGTTGGTTACGCTACCCAACTCTGCGGTGAAGAGGAGGTATCGTCCATCCGAACTCCATGAGAGCTCACGAATCGCTGCACCATCGATGAAAATCCATGGCTCCAGCACCCCGCTTGAATCCGCACGATAAATTGCCTGCGCCCGATCATGTCGAACCAGGACGGCAGTGGTTTCCGCCGAGGGCGCGATCTGGATAAGATCTGCCTGACTTCGGCCGCGAATCGTCTGAATACCGCCAACTGCATCAACCTCAATCCAGGTGTTGCGCTGTCCATCATTTTGAAGTGCCCAAATACCGGAGGAGCTCTGTACAGGGACATGGGCACGAGCTCCTTGAGTTAGACGTCTCTCCCGATTCTCAGATAGATCGTACTCGAATATATCTGCAGATGAAGCCAGCGTCGAAAACCGGTCTGGAACATAGCGGGAATAGAGTATGACACTATCTGCTACGCTAAACCATGCATCTTCCGGTAACTGGACGGAGTGAATTCGTTTCGTGGCTCCGCTCTCAATATCCAGACTATACAGTCCCGGAGTTTCATTTAGTCCTCTCCGGTATACGACGAGTGTCGAATCATTCAACCATTGTGGCCGACGCTGCAGGATACCCGGACTTTCTACAATGGGCTCTTGCAACCTTGGACGTCGATGGACTAGCGTAGTCGACGTCTCCTGCCGAAACTCAGTAACCAATTCACTTAAAGGCTGGCCAGTTGTGCGACGTAAATCCAACCCCGTTGATCGGACTGGGTTACGAAACCGCTGGGTCCGCATCTTTTCAAAGAAGAGGCCCTGGTCCTTTGAATACTGCCAAGCGAAAAAGTTGGCACCTCCGATATAGTGACGATTGGCGTGAAAACCATACCGGGACGACTCGAAGAGCTGTGACAGGCTCCATGGGCGCTCAGATGCCGCTGCGGCTCGGTACTGCATCTGAAATCGAGCATCATTCAACCGCCCCGCGCCGTGAGGTCCTGGGCTCTCAAAATAAACTGCAGCTCCTTCATTCAGGCCTGGCGGCAAAGACAAATTCAATGCGCGCGCAGCGTCGGGTGCAAACCAATGAAGGACCTTTCCCACCCCCCACGGCCCGCTTGCCTGCGCTTGTGTGGCATGTACCAGTTCATGCGTCGCAACTGCTTCAATCCATGAATGGGACCTTGTCCCTATCCGGTTTCCCTTAATGTGAGGAACTTCGATCTCTTGTCGAAATGGATGGGTATGGACGTACCCGTTGGCTCGATCACTGGAGTTGTTCAGGATCACCGGCATCCACATCTTCCCAGCCAACCCGGAAAGAGACTGTGCCTCGGGGAGTGTTCGCTCTAAGATGAGCGCAGTCTGCCAAGCCTCTACCTCACTTCCTTCTTCAAAAATGATCTCAAAATGCTGTGCCTTATGGACGCGATATTTACTCCCCAGCGGCCGCACAACAGGTTCGTAGTATTGCCCCAGAACAGACGAGGGGACCAGGAATGCAATCGTAAAAGCAATCAGAGATTTTGACAGCCTGTGAACCATGCGAACAAAGATTGAACCGATTGAGCACGAACGCTCAATTATCTCTCATTGGATCACCATCGATCGTGAGGTTAAGATTCGGGAACAGACGGACTCTTTCAGAAGATAGGCCTTCTGAGGTAGCCTTGTGCTTGATCGGGTATACCCACATCTCAGAAGAAAGCGGAGGGGGAGGGATTCGAACCCCCGGTAGGCAATGCCTACAATGGTTTTCGAGACCACCCCGTTCGACCACTCCGGCACCCCTCCGAAACGCCCGTCAACGAACACGGAAAGTGGTTTGTTCGTGATTATGCCGATGCAGGCAATACGCTGCGAATCAACTCTGGTGCATTCTCGAGCACAGCACCTAGCTTTTCAGGCTCTCGTCCACCCGCTGTGGCAAGCTCCGGCCGGCCCCCGCCCCCACCGCCAATTTGACGCGCAAAGTGACCAGCTATCTTCCCTGCATTCACGCCCTTGGATAATAAGTCATCCGTCACAACAGCCACCAAATAAGCTTTTTGCCCACCGGGATCCCTTGCACCCAAGATCCCTACACTGGATGCATTCAGGCGCTGCCGTAGCTCCTGCCCCTGTGCCCGCAACATATCCATATCTGCATCGTCAATCTGCCCGGTAGCCAAATGAATATCATCTACGGTGACCATACTGTTTAGTACTCCATCCAACTGCGCGGAAAGTCGCTCATGACGAAGTTTTTCCACCTCCTTCTGAAGGAGACGATTCGCCTCAAGGAGCTCTGCCACAGACTCCTCCACGGGGCGCTTTAATCCCCTGAACTGCCTTCTGGTTTGCTCCAGTGAGGTCCGCTCCCGAGTCACCATATCGACTGCATCCACTCCCGCTATGGCTTCAACGCGGCGGACCCCCGTGGCAATCGAGCCTTCGGATTGCAATATGAAAAGTCCTATTTCACCCGTGGCTTGCACATGAGTCCCCCCACATAATTCTACAGAGAACGCTGGATCGAACGTGACCACGCGAACCACATCCCCATACTTCTCTCCAAAGAGTGCTGTTGCCCCTCGTGCCAATGCTTCTTTGTAGGGAACCTCTGGATCAATTTCCGCAGCAATATTTCGCTGTATCTGCTCATTGACCCGATCCTGGACACGTCGTAGATCCTCCACACTTACCCGCTCATAGTGATTGAAATCAAACCGTAGATGTCCTTCTGCGACTAGCGACCCCCTCTGCTCTGCTCCAGGCCCTAGAACCTCTCGTAATGCGGCATGCATCAGGTGTGTTGCCGTATGATGCTTTGCAATTCGATGACGACGCTCTGCATCTACGATAGCCGTTACTGGGCACTTCAGCGTCGATGGAAAGCGATCCACCCTGTGAGTAATCTGACTTCCCACAATCTGCGTGTCTGTCACCTGGATCACTTCACCATCGAAATTAAGTGTTCCAGTATCTCCAATCTGTCCTCCTTTTTCCGCATAGAAAGGACTCCGGTCCAGTACGATGACTCCCGCATCTTCGTCCGATGCAATAACTCGCGCCCCTTCCAGAGTGGTCTGCTCGTAGCCAACAAACTCCGACTTGTGGCTTCCATCTACCTTCCCGATTGACTGAACTACGGCTTCTGTAGATTTCGCACTGCGTGCGCGGTGCCTCTGCTCTGCCATCAACTCTTCAAAGCGTGACATATCGACCCGGCGCCCCCGCTCACGGGCCATGAGCTGCGTCAGATCAATGGGGAACCCATAGGTGTCATGCAATAGAAATGCAACCTCTCCCGGGATACGGCTCAGTTTAACGACCGAGACAAACCGGCGAAGCATTTCGCCTGGCACAGCCCTGTCCATCGTACTTGCGTAGGCTTTCCGTAAGAGATCCTGGGCCGAGGCATCTTCCCGTAATTGGTCTACGAACGCGTCTTCCTCCTCAGAAGTGACCCCATCTATATAATCGCATACCCGATCAAACAGTGCCAATCCACGTCCTAGTGTGTGCAAGAATGCACGCTCTTCCCCGCGAATATTTTCTGTGACAAGCTTCTCTCTAGTGCGCAATTCTGGGAAAATCTCCGCAAGAGATTCAATCACAACGGGCACCAAGCGACAAAGGAATGGCTCCTTGATCTTCAGAGTGGTGTATCCATAGCGTACTGCACGGCGCAGGATCCTGCGAATCACATATCCCCGCCCCACATTCCCGGGGACGACCCCATCCGCAACAGCGACTACGGTCCCGCGAATATGATCTACAACCACCCGCATTGCCACTCGGATCGCATCTATGTCCAGCGCAGAATCAATATCATCATAACCTCGGATACCAGAGACCGGGGTTAATTCAGCCAATTGATCCAAAAGCTCCCTAAACGCGTCCGTATCATAGGTACTAATCTTGCCCTGCATCACCGCCGCAAGACGCTCTAAACCCATGCCTGTATCTACATGACGGGCAGTTAATGGGAGCAGATTCACCGAAGATTGGGCAGTGTCAGTCGAAGTACTCTTGCTGGGCGATGGCTTGTTCACCTGAGCGTCATACTGGATAAACACCAGATTCCACAGCTCAATCACTGTCGGGAGGTCTTGGTTTACACATTCATGCCCGGGAATTTGCTGGCGCAATTCATCAGGACGCAGATCAATATGGATTTCGGAGCAGGGGCCGCAGGGGCCTGTCTCCCCCATCATCCAGAAGTTATCTTTCGTACTACCGTACAAAACCTGATTCTCGGGGAGATAGCGCCTCCACAAAGTGGCAGCCTCTTCATCCGCAGCAAGGTTCAAAGCAACATCGCCCTTATGTACAGTCGCATACAGTCGATCTTCGGGAAGTTTCCAGCGGTTTACCAATAGCTCCCAGGCCATGTCAATCGCTTCCTCCTTGAAGTAATCCCCGAAGCTCCAATTGCCGAGCATTTCGAAGAAAGTATGATGGTACGTATCATGTCCCACCTCTTCGAGATCATTATGCTTTCCAGATACCCGCAGACACTTTTGGGTATCTGCCGCGCGAACATACGACCGCGTTTCCTGCCCCAGGAAGATCTCTTTGAACTGCGCCATTCCTGAGTTGATAAAGAGCAGCGTAGGATCATCCGCAGGGACCAGAGAGGCACTTGGAACAATCATATGCCCCTTCTCACGAAAAAACTCCAAAAATTCCGCTCGAATCTGTGCAGTGCTTTTGTATGTCGCCATCAGGGAGAATAATTCACAACCCTATAGAACGCTTAACTGGGGAATCTTGTGCCTTTTGGCAAAAGCAGAGTACCTCCGACGAGCTGTCTGCAACCTGACTAAGTGTTGTTGCGTACGGCAGGTTCAGCATTTTAAAAAACCCAGCCCAATGTACGTACATCCCAAATTCATTCCGGCCGCCTTGACTTTGATCATGATAGCGACCTCGGTTCAGGCGCAAATCACGCTTACTCCAATTGACGAGAAATATGCTGCTGATGAAGTTCGTGACCTCATGGTTAGCGTTGCAGATGCCGATGTTACCGTCAATACATCCGATGTATCCACTGTTGAGGTACAGGTTACCGTGGAAGGTGACGACCGTGACAAAGCGATGGACTATTACGAGAAGCAAAATTTCAGTGTTACACTTGACCGTGGAACACTGCATGTGAATTCAAAAAGCGAAAGAACCCGTGGAACATTGTACGGCTGGCGTAACTCGGTAAATATTCATGTGGCGATCAACATGCCATCCAATATCTCCTCAAATATCCGCACATCTGATGGAGATCTAGTCATTGGTGAGTTAACCGCTGGAACGACAATTGTGACCAGTGATGGGGATATTGAGGCCGCACGGTTGGAAGGCGCCTCTGTCTCGGTTAAGACCAGTGATGGAGATATCAGCATTTTAGCTGCCTCCAGCGAAAAAATTGCAATACAGACGTCAGACGGAGATATTGAAGCTGGTTGGTTGGAAGGAGCTTCTATTTCGGTTAGAACCAGTGATGGCGATCTCAAATTGGGCGATGTTGCTGGTGACCTGCAGATTCAAACCTCTGATGGCGACATCATGATTGACTCCATCAACGGAAAATTGGACGCAAAAACATCCGACGGAGATCTCGCGATCGGTGAAGTCATCTCATCCAACGCAGAAGTGCGAACCTCTGATGGCGAGATAACCATTGGAACGGCTACTGGAAGCTTGACGCTCAGAACCAGTGATGGCGATGTGGCATTAGGGCTGATTGATCCCGAAAATATCAACGTGACGATCTCCTCTGGCGATGCACTCTTAACAATGCCGCAAAATCTGCCTGCCACACTGAATATCAGAGCAAAAGATATAGAGATGGACTCTTTTTCAAACTTCTCGGGAGACCTTGATGACTCACGAGTTGACGGGGACCTCAACGGTGGCGGAGCACTCATTCGAGTGCATATATCTGATGGTGATGTCGTCATGCGTGCGATGGAACAATAGGCTCTCCTGCCAATTGATCGGATTGCTTGTCCGTAATCTACCGTCCTGAACCACGCAGACAAATTTCCAGCCCGAAAAATCATGCGATCCTACTCGAAATACATCCTGATCACTTCACTGTTTTTGTCGGTTGTCACCTTTGCCAGTGCCCAGGTTGCATTCACTCCGATTGAGCAGCAATTTGATGCCAGTGCCGTTTCTGAATTGATTATTGATGCACCGAATGCCAACATCACAATCAATACATCAAACCGGTCGGATATAGCCCTCCAAGTCGTGGTGACGGGGAAAAACCAGGAGAGAGTAGATGATTACTACGAAAGCCAGTATTTTGACCTGACTCTTGAAGAAGGAGCGTTACAACTACTCTCGGAGCCTGACTGGATTAAATTAGATCGTCGTAGTTGGCGTAACCCACCAACTATTGACGTGGCTATTGCTATGCCTCCAACCGTGTACTCCCAGCTTCGTACACACACTGGGGAGGTACTGGTAAATGAGCTCAGGGCTGGGGCAGAAATCAGGACATCCAACGGAAAGATCGCTGTCGATTCGATTTCCGGGGGGCCGATAAAACTACGAAGTTCCGATGGACACATCACCGCCAAAGAGCTCCGGGGATCATCTGTGACTGCCAGAACGATTAATGGCAACATTGTTGTAAACCTTCTTCACAGCGAAGATACAGAGATTCGAACCTCAGACGGAAGCATCACCGCCGACAAGATACACGGCACTTCTGTGTCAGCAAGATCGATTAATGGCAGCATCGAGATTGGGGAACTGACATCTAAAAGAGACCTCCTCCTTCAGAGCTCAGATGGAAACATAACGACCAAACAAATTGATGCTTGGGCTCTGACAGCCAAAGCAATAAATGGCAATGTCAATTTGGGACGGGTATCCAGTGATCATGCCGAAATACGAACCTCCGATGGATTGATCAGTGTGGAGAAGTTTCAAGGCTCCTCCGTGTCAGCCAGATCAATTAACGGTAACATCAAGATTCGGCATATCACCGCCAGCACTGTGCTCACGCTTCAATCCTCCGATGGAGGCATCACAACCGATCAAATTGATGCTTCTTCCCTGATGATCAAAACCATTAATGGCCCCCTGAATCTCGGACTCGTGTCCGGTGATCATGCCGAAATACGAACCTCGGATGGAACGATCAATGCCAACAAAATTCAAGGTGAATCCGTGCTGGCAAGATCAATTAACGGCAATATCAAAGTTGGAGAGATCACCTCCAGCAAAACTCTCACTCTCCAGTCCTCAGATGGAAGCATCACAGCCAGGCAGATTGATGCTTCATCCCTCCTCGCCCGGACCATTAATGGCTCCATGAATCTTGGGTTGATTGCGGGCAATAATCTTGAACTCAAGACGTCGGATGGCGCCGTCTCAGCCGAACACCTTGAAGGAGGATCCGTCTCGGCGAAAACGATTCAGGGAAATCTGGTGATAGGGCTCGTTTCTGCCAAGCATCAAGTCAATTTGAACTCTTCCTCTGGCAATATTACTGTAAAACACCTTGAAGGTGGATCCGTGTTTGCCAAGAGTATCAGGGGAAGCATCCTTGTGGAAAATGTAACCTCTCGCGGAGAAATTTCATTGCAGACATCTAATGGAAATATCATCGCTGAACACATCACTGGTGCGTTTGTGACCGCAAAAACGACAAGCAAAGGAGACATTAAAGCTGGACTTATTTCTGCACACGCAGATATGCATTTGCGAAATGGCGACGTACAGATTCGTCAGATCACCGGAAGCCTGATGCTTAACTCCTCAAATGGAGATGTCGAAGTGGGAGTGGCGGATACCCAACATATCAGGATCAACGCCTCAAATGGTGATGTCATACTTTCCGCGCCCGAAAATTTTTCAGCAACGCTTGATTTGGCTGGGAAAAACTTGGACTTGAGTGGATGGGGGCTATCCAACCCCGGCACAGAACCTAAACTGAGAATGGCAACCCAGGAAGGCACCCCACTAATTCATGTACGCGCAACCAATGGAGATATTGTTCTTGTTCCCCTCGAGAACTATAACATCTCAAGTGCCAGAGCAGTCCCTCCCCCCGTTCCGTGACAGAGTGCCGCAAGACCCAATGATTTCTCCCGTGCTTTCAGTGCATGAATGAGGGTCACAACAATTCTGGTCCCTGAACACCCAATTGGGTGCCCGAGCGCGATCGCGCCCCCATTCACATTCAGCCTCTCGGGATCAATCTCCAGTCCCCCGACAAACAGCGGCGTACTCAAAGCGAATGCTTCATTGTTCTCGTAGAGATCAATATCCGCCACCCGTATTCCCGCGACGCTCAATGCACGCCGAGAAGCCTCAATCGGAGCCTCTACAAAACGCTCCCAGCCCCCCGCAGCCCACGCATGCCCTAGGATACGAGCAATGGGTTGTAGACCGTGGCTACGCACAAATTCCCCGCTAGCAAGCAAGATCGCAGCTGATCCGTCGCTAATCTGACTACTATTTCCAGCCGTTAACACTCCATCTTGTGCAAAAACCGGCCTCAGTTTGGAGAGTGTCTCTGCAGTGGTCTCTGGCCGAATCCCTTCGTCCTGTTCAAGAAGCCCCTTTTTTGTGGAGATAGGGGTGATCTCTGCGTTGAATCTGCCCTGTAGGGTCGCCGAATGCGCACGGGCATGAGATTCAGCAGCTACTTCATCAAGCTCCCAGCGACTGATCTGGACCTTTTGTGCCAAACGCTCTGCCTGCACGCCCATAGACTCTCCATTGAGAGGATCTGAAAGTCCATCCTTATGAAGCAAATCAATGACGCCCTCTTTCGGTTCGGATAAGTACTTATATCCCCATCGGGCCTTGCTTGAGAGTGCGAATCCCGTCTGGGACATGGATTCAACGCCACCTGCCAAGATTAAATTCGAAGTACCAGACTGGATGAAGGCAGCTCCCATCATCAAACTCATCATCCCGGAAGAGCACACCATATCAACGCCAACTGCGTTTACTGAATCAGGAATTGACGCATGCTTCGCCGCTTGACGTGCAACCAGTTGCCCATGACCACCTCCTAAAACATGTCCCATCAGAATCAAATCCACCAACCGATCCGATACCGCTGCCCGATCCAGTACTGATCGAAAAACCGGAGCCGCTAGAATGGCAGGACTTTGTGCTGAAAGCGCTCCTCCAAAACGTCCAATCGGGGAGCGTGTGGCACTCAAAACGAAGACATCTCTCATTATTGGAATATTCATCTTTGTGATGCAGCTCTTGCAATGCGAGCGATAACTGCCTCGGTGTCCTGAGTCGGAAGCTCACAGGTGGCTCCGTGGCACACATGGATTGCAAACTCGCTTACGCCTCCAAAATTTGGACGCGCAAGGATGACCACGTTAGGTGCGTATACTTTTCTAAGATCCGCCAATGCTGCCTGGGTTTCTTGTTGGTCGCCCGGACCTGAGACAATGATTTCGGTGCTCGGCCCCATTCCATAATCAAGCGCTGTCAGTGTTGCACTAAACCCATCTGGATACTTCGAAATCCCACCTGAATACACCTCAATGGACTGATGCCCAGTTGCTTCTAGATCAGGATCACCTATGACACGAGCCAGGCGGAATAGATTCATTATCATCACGGAATTGCCGGAGGGGATTGCGCTATCGAACGGCTGTCTGGGCCGCAGTAGAAGTGGTTCGCCATTGCGCTTGACCATAAAAAAATCCCCCTTCTCAGATCTAAAATCATCCAAGACCGTCTGGGTAAGTGCCCGTGCGAGCGTGCAATAATCTTCCTGATCTGTCGCTTCATATAGTGCCAGCAATCCCATGATCATATACGCGTAGTCATCCAGGAGCCCCTCGATCGCCGCCTCACCCTCCCGCCATCGGTGGAGCAGCCTGCCCGGCTCCGGCATCATATTTTTTTCAATGAAGCGCACGCATTTTTCTGCCCGACGAATGAACTTGGGATCCTCCAACACCACCCCAGACTGGGCAAGTGCTGTAATCATGAGCCCATTCCAATCTGTCAACACCTTATCATCCAAAAGAGGACGTACCCGCTTCGACCGATGCCGGAATAATCGATTACACGCATCTTCCAGGGTTGCGTGGTCCTCGAGAGGGCCCTCTGAAGTGCGGTAGAAGATATTGTTTCCCGTCCGTTGATGAGTCGCTTCATCCAGGTAATTCCCCCCTTCGTTCAGATTGAATACATGCGCGATCTGCTTTACTTCATCGGATTTCAGTAACCTATGGATTTCTTCCATCTCCCAGACATAGTACTTCCCCTCAACTCCTTCGGAATCTGCATCCTCTCCAGTAAAGTATGCACCGTCAGGATGGTGTAACTCACGATGCACATACTGCAGTGTATCAGAAACTGTCTGCATGTATTCAAACCCGCCAGTCGCTTGGTATACTTCCAGATAGATGAGAATCAACAACGCCTGATCATAGAGCATCTTCTCAAAATGGGGGACTCGCCAGATCTCATCTGTACTGTAGCGATGAAAGCCTCCCCCCAATTGATCGTAGAGTCCTCCACGCCGCATTTTCTGGAGGGTATGCTGAATGATTTCGAGCGCTTTAGGATTTTGAGTGCGGTGCCAATAGCGAAGCAAGAAGCGCATCCGCTCTGGAGATGGAAACTTGGGTGCACGTCCGAACCCGCCATTTACCGGATCGTACTGCTGTTCAAAGTGCTGGAATGCCCTATGGAGGGTGTCCACCGATAGCTCTTCTCCAGAGAGATCCAGGTCGGCGGACTGTTCCAGCGCCCGTACAAACTCATCTGCCGTTCTCTCTATCTGATCGCGATTTTTTTGCCATACCTCCGCAACCTTTGGAATGATCTGCAACATCCCCTCATGACCATAGCGCGCGGTCCTGGGAAAGTATGTCCCCACCAGAAATGGACGCATTGCTGGGGTCATCATGACGGTCAATGGCCAACCGCCACGTCCAGTAGAAATCTGACAGGCGTTCATATAGATGGCATCAATATCGGGGCGTTCCTCCCGATCAACCTTGATATTGATAAATGACTCGTTAAGCAGCCGGGCCACCTCCACATCCTCGAACGACTCTCTCTCCATCACATGACACCAGTGACAGGTTGCATACCCGATCGAAAGAAATATTGGCCGATTGGTCTCTCGGGCAGCCACGAAAGCTTCCGCTCCCCAGGGCCACCAATCCACAGGGTTATCCTTGTGCTGTAGTAGGTACGGGCTTTTCTCAAAGGCGAGGCGATTACTCATGGGCTCGAAGTCCAATCCCGATATCCATTACATTCGTATGAGTTGGGCCTGTAATCAGAAGTTGATCTAACGCTCTCAGACAATGATAGGCATCATTTTCTTCTAATGCGGCATAGGGATCAATACCCATGGATCGTGCTTTGGCAACCGTGCCGGGAATGGCCCATCCACCCGCAGCATCCGTTGGCCCATCAATCCCATCGGTGCCACCGGAGAGTAAAACTACATCTATGGATTTATTACTGAATTCAGACGCGGCAGCAAGTGCCAATTCCTGATTGCGTCCACCCTTACCGGCCCCCCGCACTGTGACGGTGGTTTCGCCTCCCCAGAGGACGCACTCCCCAGGACCTAAATTCAAAGTCTCCCGGGCCATGGCCGCCCCGATATCCCGTGCTTCACCATGGACGCCGGAGTTTGTACCCACAATATGATAGCCCATTTGCTCTGCTGCAAACTCTGCTGCTTTCAGAGCATGATCATTTGAAGCCAACAGTTGGAAATCAGACCTCTCCAACGGTTCCGAGCCTGGCTTGGGGGTATCTGACTGAACCCCTTTAAGTCCTAACTTCAGGTGCTTCCGTACTCCAGGGGGAATCTCTAGATCATAAGCAACGATTACATCTGCCACATCGTCCCAAGTCGTCGGATCCGCAACGGTCGGACCACTTCCAATGACAGACTCATTGTCCCCAACGACATCAGATACAGCTAATGTGATGGTACGCGCCGGCCATGCTGCCTTCGCAAGTTGCCCCCCCTTGATCGCCGATAGATGCTTGCGGACCGCATTGATCTGATGAATATTTGCGCCACTGCGTAATAGCGTCTGGTTAACGCTACGTAGATCCTCCAGTGTGAGACCCGAAGATGGGAGACTCCACAATGCCGAAGCTCCGCCACTAAGAAGAACTATGAGCGTATCTCCCACGCCGCAGACCCGTGCGGTTCGGAGTGCATCTGCTGCAGCCCGTCGACTCCCCTCATCCGGGACTGGATGCCCCCCTTCCGTCACTCTGATGGTTTTGGGAGGAGACTGGCCTTTGGGAAACGAGTTGATATAGCCATGAGGCACAACCACCTGGCCTTCAAATAGGCATTCGGGGAATTGCTGCTCCAAGACTGCCGCCATCGCCATCGCAGCTTTGCCTGCTCCCACAACACGGCTCTGCCCCGAAATCAATAAATCTCCTGCTGACTCCATGAACTGGGGTGCACTCACACTCCTCACTGCCGCATCAAAGATTCTCTTTGCTGTTTCGATTAATTCGGAATTGCTATTTTTAATCCCACTCAATCCTGTGCTGTCATGCATCGTCGTTCATTTATGTCTTCTATCCCCTTCGCCTCTGTCACTCCCTTCATGACTCCCCGCACAGATATCCGGCAACGTCAATACTTCGAGATGATCACGTATCATACGAATATAGGCCCCCGAAAGTCGCGTGTCGCTGATTTTTATCGAGACGTAGTATTGCCCGCTTACGGCCGACTAGGGATTGGCCCCATTGGAGTCTTCTCCCCTTTATATGGTCCCAATGACCCCTCACTTTATATTCTGGTACCTCATCAAAATGTAGAGACTGTCCTGCGTGGAAGTACGTTGCTCCTTGATGACGAGGAATTTCGACGTTCAGGGGCCTCTTTCCTGAATTCCTCATTGGATGATCCATCTTACGTGCGTCAGGAACGTCAACTCATGCACGCTTTTGTAGATATGCCGCAAGTCGCGGTACCTGTGAAAGGACCAAACCGGATCTTCGAGTTACGCATTTATGAGAGTCACAACGTGATTGCAGGGCAGAAGAAAATCGCCATGTTCAATGAGGGTGGCGAGATTGCTATCTTCCATAAGACAGGATTGACTCCGGTATTTTTTGGTGAAACAATTTTTGGACCGCAAATGCCCAATCTCACGTACATGTTGGGTTTTGAAAGCATGTCCGAGCGAGATGCAGCGTGGGACAGGTTTATCGTCGATCCAGAATGGATTGCACTGCGGGATGACCCGACTTATGCAGATACGGTTTCCAATATTACCGACTTTATTCTCCGTCCCCTCCCATTTTCGCAGATCTAAGCACATGCGTTATTCACCAATTCTCTATGTATTTCTGTTCGTATTCATCCATACCCCCCTGCTCGTCTCCGCGCAGGTAGCACCCGCGCCTGATCGCACCGAAGGGGAAGGTCCCTTTGAACGATTGATTATTCGAGGTGCCACCGTGATTGATGGGACTGGTTCACCGCCACGCAGCCCCATGGATATTGTGATTGAAGGAAATCAGATCGTAAGCGTCCGCAGTGTAGGGGCTCCGCGTGTCGCCATTAATGAGGAGAGGCGCCCGGATGGAGCTACCCGCGAAATTGATGCTCACGGCAAATACGTGATGCCCGGAATCGTGGACCTTCACGCTCACACAGGCGGAATCCCTAAGACTCCTGAAGCAGAATATATCTACAAACTCTGGCTTGCTCATGGAATCACGACCGTGCGAGGGGTATCCTTCGGCGGATTCGACTGGTCATTGAAGGAGAGGGAGCGGAGTGCCCTCAATGAGATTACGGCTCCCCATATGGTCAGCTATCACCGGCCGGGCAGCGGCTGGGATCAGGGACCAGTCGCGACACCGGAAGCCGCACGCGCATGGGTACGGTTTGCCGCAGAATCCGGTGTGGATGGACTGAAGCTTGGCTCCTACCCACCGAACATTATGGCTGCTTTGCTTGATGAAGCGGCCAAGCATAACCTTGGGTCTACCGCTCATCTCGGGCAAATGGGAGTTGCTCAAATGAATGCGCTGGATGCAGCCCGGCTCGGGCTTGGTAGCATGACGCATTTCTATGGGCTCTTTGAAGCATTGTACGACCATAATGATGTCCAACCCTGGCCGGTTGATATGGACTATAATGACGAACAGATGCGTTTTGCGCAGGTCGCACGGCAGTGGTCGCTTGTGACCCCGCAGGGTGATCTCTGGAATTCCGTGATGGACGAGTTCCTCGAACTCGACTACTATATCAACCCCACGATGGCCATTTATTCTGCCGGACGCGACGTGATGCGGGCCCGGAATACAGACTGGAATGACAAATACGTACTTGGAAGCCTTCAGAAATTTTTCGATCCAAGTCGCACCGATCATGGGTCTTATTTTTTCGACTGGACGACGCACGATGAGGTTGCTTGGAAGAATTTCTATCAAGTCTGGATGCAGTTTCTGAACGAATACAAGAATCGCGGCGGGAAAGTGACCGTTGGCAGTGACAGTGGCTTTATCTATCAACTCTTCGGGTTTGGAACGATCCTCGAGCTGGAAATGCTGCAGGAGGCGGGCTTTCATCCGCTGGAAGTCGTCCGTGCAGCGACCATGCACGGAGCGATGGAAATCTATAAACCTCTCCAGAAACCCATTGAGTATGGAGTGATCGGCGCCGGTATGCGGGCAGACCTTCTGATCGTGAGTGAAAACCCATTGGCGAATTTCAAGGTCCTTTATGGAACAGGTGCCATGAAGCTCAACGATGAGACAGGCGAGGTCGAATTCGTGGGAGGAGTAGACTATACCATCAAGGACGGAATCATCTACGATGCGAAAGCACTCCTGGAGGATGTGGCCGCTATGGTAGAGGAGCAGCGCCTCAAAAAAGCACAATAAACACCAAGAACCGTTATATTAGTTCGCTCACACCATCTCACATCAATCTCATGTTACGAAACGTCACATTTTTCTTGCTTGCAGCCGCTCTGGTTCTGCCAGCAACTGCTCAAGAGCACGACAACAGCGCTTATCTGGGTGCTGTTTCCATGGATTTCTCCCAAGCCTCCGAGAAACTCAATAGCTTGGCTGACGCCATTCCTGAAGATCATTTTGACTGGAGTCCTGCCGAGGGCATTCGCTCTGTTGTTGAAGTACTCAATCATGTGTCCGATGCCAATTTTGGGATCGCAGCAATGCTCGGACACGAGTCGGACTACGAGGCATCCGCAACCGATACTAAGGAGGGAGCTATGGCACGGTTGGCCGCTTCGCAAGCACACGTCAAGGAACTCCTGGACTCTATGGCCGAAGCCGACCTGAGCAGTACTGTTGAGATCTTCGGTATGACTATGAATCACTACGGAGTGCTGGGGATTATTTCAGGGCATACCCATGAACATCTCGGGCAGATGATTGCTTATGCACGCTCCAACGGGATTGCACCGCCTTGGAGTGGTGGATGACCGCCGCATAGGAAGTATCTGCCTCCTACTATTTATTTCGCTATGTGCCTGCCAGACCTCTGGGGTTGAGCAGGCATATCCAAGTCGCCCCCTGAGCTTCATCGTACCCTGGGAAATGGGAACAGGTGGTGATGTTGCCTCGCGTGTTTTAGCCAGTGCTCTTGAGAAGGAGCTCGATCAACCTGTCAATGTCGTGAATCAGGCCGGAGTCAATGGAGTCATTGGCCACGCGGCTTTGGTACGATCTGAGGCCGATGGCTATACGCTGGGAGCCCTCACTGAGGACATCGCGATGATGCACTGGACGGGACTCACGCGTATTAACTTTGACAGCTACTCCTCGATTGCACTGATCGCCGTGAATCCCCCTGTGGTCACGGTCCGACATGACGCTCCTTGGGAGACCATCCACGACCTCATTACTGGACTAAGAGCGAGCTCGGAAACATTGACGGCAAGCGGCTCCCGCATTGGCGGTCTATGGGATCTAAACCGAATCGGATTACTCGAGGTCGCTGGTCTCGATGCATCTGTAATATCATGGAAGCCCAGTCAGGGATCGGCTCCCGCTCTGCAGTATTTATTGGCGGACAGCGTTGACATCGTCATATCATCTCTGTCTGCTGTTGACTCGCTTCGCAGAGCAGGCCTGGTACGAATCCTGGCAACCATGTCAGGCGAGCGACTCCCCTCTGCACCAGATATCCCCACTCTTAAGGAATCGGGATTTGACTACGAATCCTTGGGAAGTTGGTTTGCACTTGCAGCTCCGAAGAACCTGCCAGATGCAAGACTGGAGTTTTTGCGCGTTGCAGTCTGGAATATTTCAAGGCGACCCGAATTCAGGCGATCTATCCAGCGCACCGGATTTCAATTGCGACATATCACAGGAAGTACCCTGAGGGCATTTCTGTACGAAGAGGATCTCCAAAATGGTTTGCTCTTGGATAAAGCCGGACTCTCCCTAGAATAGTTGGAAACCAACCAAGCTATATCCCGGACAGAGCCGTACGTAATGCTTCGAACCCTAAACCACTCGCCCCCGTACGAATTCGAAGGCTGCACCAGAAATCCAGTGCCAACATCTGAATAGAGTGAATCGGCACTGCGATCCAGAAAGAGCGACAACGCCAAACCAGCGCCCCCAGAACAATGCCTCCCAATAATGAGAGGACCAATTCGCTGGTGGGCTTATGTACATGCAATAGGGCGAAAGGGAGTGCCTGAACGAAAATCGCATGCACTCCAAACGTATGTGCTGTCCCGAACAGCACAAACCCCCTCCAGAGGTACTCCCAGCCAATCCAATACAACAGAAAGAGTGAGTGGTAGATTGCAAAAATGGACCAGGAGTCCACAGCTCCACGATAATGTGGGTATTCCACCTGAAAAACTCTTCCATCCGAGAGTATCCAGGTTCCAATGAGTACTATCGGCACATAGGCAGCAAACAGGATTAGTGCCAATTTCCAGTCACCGAGCCCTAACCCAATCTCTGCCGGCTTTTTTCGAAACCCAACCACCAGAACCAGTACCGGAATTAAAAACCCGGTCACACCCTGGATCGAAAACCACCACCCCCATGCCTGTAATCTGCTCCCATCGGGAGCAATGTGATCTAAGAAAAAGTCTCGGCTTCCGAACTTAAAGGTTACGATTAGGAGCAGCGCACAGAGCGTGAGTACGACCGTCGTCTGCAGATCCAATGACCGCAGACCCTTGATAAACCGTTGTCTCTCGGAACCCAACACCCTGCTATGACCCACTTCCTACATGGCGCTCCATAAACTCCCAAATTCGCAAGAGTCGATCAATACGTTGTTTCGGATTGCCGGTACGTGAGAGGTTATGTCCTGCATTCGGGTACCGCACATATTCCACTGGACGCTCCAGTGCCTTTAAGCTTTTGTACAGCACCTCACTCTGAATAACGCCGGTTCGAAGATCATTATCTGCATGCATGATCAAAAGTGGTGTATGGATCTGATCAACAAACGTAATCGGCGAGTTCGCTCTTAGAAGTACACCCGCTTCCCAGGGAAACCCTCCGAAATGATTCGGCACTAGGCGCCAGGCATTGCCCTCGCCAAAAAATGTACTCAAGTCATAGACTCCGCGCTGAGCAACCGCAGCCTTGAATCGCTGATCCTGAGATACAATCCAGGCCGTGAGGTATCCGGCATAGGAACCACCCGCCACTACCTGACGATCCGCATTCACCCACCGAGTCCTCCTCGTCACCTCGGACGCTGCAGCCAGTACATCTCCAGCGGGGCCTACCCCCCAATCCTGATAATTTGCCCGACGGAATGCATGCCCGTATCCACCAGACCCACGAGGATTGGAATAGACCAAGCCGTAGCCTTGTGCAGTCAAAAACTGGAACTCATGCCACATCGTGGCTTCACCTGGCCCCCACATTGACGCGGGGCCTCCGTGAATGGCAACCAGGAGGGGATATGTCTGTCCCGGAGCCTGGAATGTGGGGGGCATTACCCAATACTGCAAACTAAGAGTATCCCTCTGCAAACGGTACTCTGCCGGAAAGCTCAATGCTTTATTCTGAAGCCATCCTGAATTGTGCGCTGTGATCGCCGTTGATGATTCAAAATCCATTGAAGAGGCATGCAGCTCTGATGGATTGAGAACCTGGGTTGTTACCATATAAGCCATGGCCGTTGTAATGTCATAGCTACCAATGCCCCGACTATTTTCTGTCATCTGTGTAACGGGAAGTCCCCGGTGGAGCAATTCCCCACGATAAAAGAATGACCTCGCACTCTGGGCTAAACTGTCAACCAGAAGTGAGTCAGTGGGGGGCTCTACTGTTGGAAGTGCTGGCCGACCTTCATTGACGGATGCCCGGTACAGCGGTACACCCCCCTCGGATGGAGCTGTGAAATACACAAACCACTCATCATGAGACCACTTGACACTCCTAATACTCCGATCAAAGTCAAGGGTCAGCATTTCGGGGGGACTCAACCCATCAATGGCAAAATATCCAAGTTCGGATTGCGCGTACCCGGGATCGGTGAGACTGCTCGCCTGGAACGTGATAAACCGCCCACTGGGGGAGACGATTGGAGAAGTCAAACGATAGCCTCCAATGTCAAGCAATAAACGCTTGCGCGAAGATTCTATGTCAACGAGAAACAGGTCCCGATCCTGCTCCCGGTCAGGATGGCCTGCAGTCTCAGGATAACCACTTACTACGATCTGGCGGTTGTCCAAAAGCCATGTTGCACCACTGAAGCTGTAATGCCCCGTCGTAACCATCTTGATCTCTGGATCATCACCAGCTAGGTTTGCAACGAAATAGTGCCTTGAACGATACTCCGGGGATAAGTCTAATTCACCCTGAAAATTCAGCCGATTCAATAGACGTGGATTGGCATCTCTACGATTTTTGTCCAGCCACGCTCTCACGTTTGCCAGTTCTCCATCTGGGTTTGCCTCCGCGGTATGATCCTCCCAGGACGATCTCCCCGGACGCTCCTGTGACCACTCTGGCGTAATTCCGGTGAGCTCAAGGACTTCGTCTCTGCTGAGCGTTGTAGAAAAAAGTATATTCTCCCCGTCGGGCGACCATTGCGGTTCACTGACTCCGTGCTCAAAACTGAACAACTGCCTTGCTTCTCCACCGTAAATGGAGATCTCAAAAACCTGAGAGTTCCCCTCCACACTGCGCAGAAATGTGATCCGCTCACTATCTGGATGCCACACAGGAGAGTTCCCTCCTCCATAGGTCATCTGTTTGGGGGGCTCCGACCGATCCGCGGCGGCCATCCAGATTTCAGATTGATACCGGTAATCGTCGTCTCCATCTGGAATGATAGAACGAACTGTATAGGCAACGTAGCGCCCATTGGGGGCTGCAGTGACACTGCCAAGCTGCTGAATCTTTAGCAAGTCAGTAGCTAAAATGGGCTCCCGCTCAATCTGGGCAGTAACACTGGTGGCGAAGAAGCAAAATCCAATCAATAGGATGCGCATAGGCTTAAAGTAGATATTTACGATCTGCAAAATATACGTCAGGCAAAAAGATGGGGAATTATATGCAAGGTGCGTTGGCACTCATGCATATAATTCCCCAAGGATAGATTTAGAGACTCGATTACAACGACCCCACAGGCGGCGGCTACAATGTCTGCAATGAAGATCCTACCCACGAAGGAGCAAACACCTACATTATGTAATCCACCTTATATCGTACGGTCATCTTCTGTATCTATATCAGGGCTGTTCGGGAAAGAGCGTTACCTGTACGTAGCGATCAGTCAGCCATTTTGTAGCAGCTTGCTGCAGATCGTCTGCGGTCAGGCTATCCACGAGTTCGTCATAACGTAGAATGTCTAGTGGCTCCGAAACACTGTCCGAGTAGTAGGAGCTGCGCAGCGCACTAAGCCAGAACCGATTCTCCTCAAGATCCGTGATCCGAGCCTGACGTTGCTGCTCCTGCACCCGTGCGACATAATCTTCCTCCACGCCACTTTGCTTGATTTCTTTGATGGTCTCGAATACGGCATTCGTCAATTCTTCTGCACGCTCTGGGTCACAGCCAAAGTTGATCGAAAATCGATACCTTTCCTGGGGACGCCGCAGCTGTATAGCACTGACGCCCGCCCCGTAGATTCCACCACGCTCCTCGCGCAATTCTTCGAACAGGAGAATATCAAGGAGCCTCTCCAAGGATTCCATATGATGGCGAGCCTGTCGGGAATCTTCATAGTCTCCATTAAATGTGATATTTACACGACTCTGTGGCTCTTCTCCCTTATATACCGTCTTGACAACCGTACCTTCGGGATACTGTACGTTTACGTCCTGCCACGTTTCTTCTCGATCCGTCGCAGGCAGTGTGCCTAGATACGTCTGAGCGAGAGCAGTCAGTGTGTCAACTTCAAAAGCACCTACGAAGACAAACACAAAATCATCCATGTCGGCATATCGCTCCTGATAGACCTGCAGTGCACGTTCCATATCTATAGAGTCAAGTTCCTCCATTTTGGTCGGTCTGTAGCGCGGGTGATTCATATATAGTGTCGTGCTAAGCGTGTCGCTGAATGCCGCACCAGGAGAATTCTCGCGATTCGCCAGAAAAGTGCGGTTCAGATTGACCTGAGACAAAAATGCAGAAGAGTCCAAGCGTGCCTGCGTAGCACGCAGGTGAATTAACTGGAAGAGTAATTCCAGGTCTTCCGGCGACGCTTGGCCACTGAAACCCTCAAACAAGGAACTGATGGACGCGGAAACAGATGCCCTTTTTCCCGAAAGCTTTTTCTGTAACTCCGTCTGGTTGAACGCGCCAACTCCACTACCATTCACAGTTGATGCTGCAAACGACGCAGTCAGGTACTCACCGTCACCGTACAGAGATGTACCGCCCTCGCTGAAGGATGTGAACCGAACTTCGTCAGCACGAAAATCGGTCGGCTTCATTACAACGCGAATACCGTTCGACAACGTGATCTCAGAAACTCCAAGTTCGGGGATAGAATTTTCGCTTACGACCGCAGCTGGCTCCAGTACCTTGTCAAACAAAGGTACATCCGATGTAGCATCAATGTAGGGTTCCACTACGGTACCATCATATTCCTCGAATGTGCTGGCCAGGACCTCTTCAGTGACCCATTCAAGCGATGGTTTTTCGGGAAGATTTACGGTCACTACCCGATCCTCGCTACTCAGCGCTTTTGGCAGATACGCACTTACTTCTTCCAGTGTGATAGTTGGCAGAAGCTGCTGCGCAAGCCGGTACTGATTCACAACACCCGGAATTGGAGAGTCTTCCAAATAATGATTCACATAAGAAGATACCAGCCGTGCCGAAGGTGTGTTTTCGCGCTCATTGTACGCTTCCTCACGCGAGCGAAGGAACGATTCTTTAAACCGCGACAATTCGCCAGGTGTGAACGGATGCTGTCTAACTCGTTCCGATTCGAGAATAAGTGTGCGAAGTGCGGCAACCAGGCTATCTTCGTTCGCATAGGCGGTTAAACTGAATTGGGGGAACCCCCGAACAAGATCCCCAGCACCTGCTCCTGCAGCGAGAAAAGGTGCACGGGTACCATCCTGAGCAATCTCGCCAAATCGCCGGGAAAGCATACCCCTTGCCACGGACCCCACCAAAGACCGGCGATAGTCAACAAGAATTTTCATCGGGGCTTCTGGCTGTCTGTACCTCATCGAAAGTACCGGGAAAAAATCATACTCTGGATCACTCACAACCTTGTATCGCGTCTCCATATATGGCACGTCAAAGGTCGGACGTGGCACCGGATTCTCGGCTGTTGGAATCGTGGCAAAATGTTCTTCCACCAGGGACTTCATAGTTGGCACATCCATAGCACCTACGACAACAACCGCCATCAGATCGGGGCGATACCAAGTTTCGTAATAGCGGCGTACGGTTTCGTAGGCACTCTGCTTGATGACAAGTGTATCTCCGATTGGCAGCCGCTTCGCATAACGGGATTCACCAAGAATAACCGGGAGTTCCTCATCCAACATGCGTCCCTGTGCCCCTCGTCGGCTGCGCCACTCCTCCACAACAACACCGCGCTCATTGTCAATTTCTTCGTCGCTCAGCGTAGCGTAGGCTGCCCAGTCTTCCAACACCTGAAATGCCTTGCGCACCACCTCCATGCTATCAGTAGGTACCTGGAGTTGATAGACCGTTTCATCGAAACTTGTATAAGCATTAATATCCGGACCGATTTGCATGCCAATGCGCTGCAAAAAGGCCATAAGCGTCTGTTTCGGAAAGCGCCGCGTACCGTTAAAAAGCATATGCTCCACGAAATGGGCCAGCCCAAGTTGATCTTCGTCCTCCAGTATGCTACCAGCATTTACGGCCAAGCGAAGCTCAAGACGAGACTCCGGCTCGTGGTTCTCTCGCAGATAGTATGTTATACCATTCTCCAATTGGCCAATGGTAACAGCGCTATCAACAGGAATGGGCTGATTCAAGTCAAGCTGGGCCTGCGCGTTCACAGCGGGTAAATAACCCGTCATGCAAAGTAGAAAAGCGACCAGCACGGTTTTGAATGAAGTGGGATGTACGTTCATCGATCTCGTATTTGTGGTAACGATTGTAGGAAAAGCACGAATCACGGTGAACACGTACCCAGAATGTAAGATCCGACTGCAGATACGTTCAAGGGATTTCTCTACTCGAGTCCTTTGGGATTGCCTCCTGTGCGCCAATTCGGTGTGTTAAGATTTTCAGCGCGCACGGTCCTGAAAAAGATCCAGCTCTCTGACGCAGTCAAATTGCACTTGCACACGATGTGTTCTCTGACAAGCAAAATTTCATTGAACCCAAATGCAGTTTGCGGGGTTTGCTGGTGTCTTAACAAAAAACTTCAAATTCAATGACTGCAGATCCCCTTTATCTGGCATTTGGTGACATGGACAACGAATTAGGAGTGACGCGAAAAATGCTTTCGCGCGTCCCCGACGACTGCTTTGACTGGCGTCCACATAAAAAATCATGGACCATGGGCGAATTAGCCAGTCACATCGTCGACCTGCTCTGGTGGCAGGTGACCACGCTGGAGAAAGACGGCATTGATATGTCCCAACCCTGGCCAAAAACGAAAGCGTCGACACAGGCAGAGTTGATCGCCATGTTCAATTCCAATGAGAAAAATTTGCTTGAGGTTCTCGACCGTACGACTGTGGATACGCTGTCTGAGCCCTGGACGCTCAGTTATGGAGACCAGGTGTATTTCACGGAGTCCAAGGCTACGGTACTCCGCCGATTTGGGATCAGCCATCTGGTCCATCACAGAGCTCAACTTTCCGTATATCTGCGGATGAATAATGTACCCTTACCCCCGAGCTATGGCCCAACTGCAGACGAGAACTAATCCGTCGTCTATCCTGTAGCCGGATAGGGATTCGCCAGATATCGCCGGGCGTCTGTGTGGCTGGATCCCCAGCGTTTCATTCTGAGTACATCCTTGTACCGGGTGATGGCCCGGTCGCGGTCTCCCATCAGATCGTACGCAATCCCCTGATAGAGACGCCCAGCAACCTTGAAGTAGCTGTCGGCATCCAGTCGTGCAGTCAATGCCTCCAGAGATAAGAGATGAGGTAAGGCGGCAGATGCTTCTCCCCTAGCAATATGTGACCGCGCCAGAAAATACAGTGCCTGCTCCGCCATCGCCGGTGTATAGCCGGTTTCCTGTGCCTTATAGCGCTCCAGGACGTCTGCGAAAACAGTGTCAGAAGCCTGCCACTGATGCCAACTTGCATAAATTCGACCTTCCAGTGTATGGAAAAAGGAATTTCTGGGGTACTTGTCACGCAGCCACGAAACCTGTTGGACACATGCTTGGAAATCTTTCTCGTAGAGGTAGTTGATCTGCGCCAAAAAATACATCGCCTCCGTCTGCATATAGTATCCCTCTCTGGCCGTACGCTCGAGTTCATACAGCCCGCCTGAACGGTCTCCTGGTGGAAGAAACGCCGTGACCGGTCGCACAAATGGGTACCGTTCGGGAATCAATGCAGCATAATATTGATAGAGGCCCCTTCCCAATGCAAAATCGTGATTGGTTGTATCTGCGTTGGCAACCGCCAATACGTAATCCATGGCCCGTTTGCCATCTGCCGCAGCCCGAATCCAGTCACGGCGATTGGAGCGCAAACGCCCCCTGAACCCTAACGCGATCCCCTTAAAAAACATTGCATCGAATTCATTCCCGTCCGCATCCAGTCGTTCATTACTGCGCGCGATCACCTCTCCCATAGCAGCATAAAACTTTTCATCGTGAGATGTATCTGTTAAGTCCAGAAGAATGGTCCACCAAAGGGTTAATGCCTCCAAAAATGGACCGATAGGATGATCCAAATGACGTTCGGTGATGGTTTGAAAGTGATCTTCTGCTTCTTCAAACCGAAGATCGTACAATGCCTCTAGTCCAGCTTTAGCTGACGCTCGAACCTCTGGCTCGTACAGAATACTAGACTGCGCTACAGCAGATGAACAGGATAGAATCCCTCCCAGGAGTACGGCGAACCACACGCGATTCATTGCGTGCCCTATCTACCCCAGCGTCGTAAACCACCATACGTGAGTCCAACAATCAGCACTTTCACTGCATCAAAAGCAACAAATCGAAGCCATCCAACCTCAATAGAGTACCACCAGGACATGTGTGAAGCCGCAAAGTGTAACCAGCTCACCCCGCACGCAAAGAGCACAACAGAACCCGCAGCGACCGCAATCACACCACTAAACACACTAGTTTTATTCTTTCCGATCAGGCCAATGACGTATGCCGATAATGGCATCCCTAGGAGATAACCTGCACTGACAGCAGTGGTCAAGTAGGTCAAACCGTGCCCGCTCCCGGCATAGACGGGCAAGAACATTCCGATCAACAGGTAGAGGATCATGGACAAAAAGCCGTTCCGTGCCCCAAGTACTAAACCACTCCCATATACGAAAAGGGTCTGTAATGTGACCGGGATCTCCCAAAGATAGATGCGCACCTGAGCGCCAAGTGCCGTGGCGACTGCAAAGAAGGTGACTGCTAGAAGTTGAACAAGTACGGAAGCCTTCTCGGGAGTCAATGTCTCTATCCAAGGAGTCCGAGCCGATGGTGCGGTCATGGTACGCGGTAGGTGACTGAAACTGGACTTCGTTACCCTTTGAAGTCCTATATGTTTCGGATTGGATCACCGGTATGGTACCTTTTTAAGTGTGATTTCGTACCACGCGATCTTAACTGCGCAATCTTGTCATCCTTCTCCATGCAGGGGCCCTACTGGACATTGGCCAACCTACTCAGTATCTCTCGTGTCCCACTTTCTGGCGCGGCGGCAGTGGTTATTTTTACGGATGGGCCCGTAATCTGGAGCCTGGCCTTGATTCTTGCAGCCGGGCTTACGGACTTGCTTGATGGCCAGGTTGCTCGCCGCACAAACACCGTATCCGAGTGGGGCAAGATCCTGGATCCGGCTGCAGATAAGATCTCTGCCGCTCTGCTGGGGATTGCACTCGTGTGGAAAAGCTTGCTGCCTTTCTGGGTTCTGGGAGCAATCATTCTGCGCGATTTTCTGATTGTAATGGGCGGGTTCTTTCTAACGCGTTATCTCGGACATGTGCAAATGAGCAACCTTCCCGGCAAGATTGCAGCAACTGCAATTGGAATCACATTTATTCTTGCACTTTTGAAGGCAGATCAAATCGTTATGGATATAGCGATATGGGCAACCATCGGGCTTCTTGGGCTCTCGCTCTTAATTTATGCGGCTCGACTTTTCGGCCTACGAAATCGCTCCAATTAATCACATGAGGTTCAGTAAAAGCTCACCGACTCAGGACCAAGATCGCCTGGAATCTGGACTGAAAAAAACCCGGGATGGCCTCTTCGGAAAGATCGGCCGTCTCATCAAAGGGAAACGTAAGATTGACGAATCCGTGCTGGATGGCATTGAGGAAGCTCTGATCACCAGTGATGTGGGGGTCAATACCACCCTAGAAATTGTCAGTCGGATTGAGAAAAGAGCGGCGCGAGACCGATACACCTCATCCGACGAGCTACGGACGCTGATTAACCAGGAAATTGCCGAACTCCTTGAAAAAAATCTGCCCGCACGCCCTGCAGATTTTGATGCTCCGCTCAAGAACCATCCCCATGTGATCATGGTGGTCGGTGTCAACGGTGTGGGAAAAACTACAACCATAGGAAAGCTTGCATGGCGTTACACGCAGGCAGGCCGAAGTGTGCTCATTGGCGCCGGGGATACCTTCCGGGCAGCAGCGATTGAGCAGCTTGAGATCTGGACCAATCGCGCACAGGCTGACATCATCAAACAATCACACGGAGCGGATCCCGCAGCCGTCGCATTCGACACGGTCCAATCAGCAGTTCATCGCTCCGCGGACGTCGCTATTATTGACACTGCAGGTCGCCTGCATACCAAAACGGGGCTCATGGATGAGCTTGCAAAAATAAAACGTGTCATGGGCCGCCAACTCGCTGGGGCGCCTCATGAAGTGCTCCTGGTACTGGATGCCACGATCGGACAGAATGCACTGCGGCAGGCCCAGGAATTTACACGGAGCGTAGATGTGACCGGCCTGGTTGTCACAAAGCTGGATGGCTCCGCCAAAGGGGGCATTATTATCGGCATCTCGAATGAGTTCAAAGTGCCTGTCAAGTATATCGGAGTAGGAGAGGGACTGGAAGATCTGCAGATCTTTAATCGGGATCATTTCGTGAAAGCCTTGTCCATCGTATGATCCCCTCCGGCCTCAAGCCTTCCTGACTGATAAGCAAAGCCGAATAGACTGATATGCGAGTAGTCTTTATGGGGACTCCCGATTTTGCTGTACCCTCACTGAGGGCGCTGGTAGAGAATGGCTACCGACCTGTTGCTGTAGTTACCGGGCCGGATCGCCCGCGCGGACGAGGCCGCAAACTTCAACCAACCGCCGTCAAGCAAGCCGCACAGCGTTTTGGTATCAAGACCCTCATTCAACCGGAGTCCGTAAAAGATCCTGCGTTTGCAGCTCAGATCAATGACCTCAATTGTGATCTCCAGATCATCGTTGCATTCCGGATTCTGCCTCCTGAAGTATTCACATGTGCAAAGCTCGGAGCATTTAACCTTCACGCTTCTCTGTTGCCTAAATTTCGAGGAGCTGCTCCAATCAACAGAGCGCTGATGGCCGGAGTGACTGAAACCGGGGTAACGACTTTTTTTCTGAAGCCTGCGGTCGATACAGGGAATATTATCCTTCAATGGCCAACCGTCGTTCCGACAGATGAGACCGCGGGAAGCCTGCATGATCGACTCGCAAAACTTGGGGCACGTGCCGTTTTGGAAACAACCCGGCGAATTGCCACCGGAAATGTACAGGGGTGTCCACAGGATAATTCACTTGCAACTGCCGCTCCGAAAATTTTTCGGGATGATTGCCGTATTCGTTGGACCGATTCGGCGGACCAGGTCCATAACCACTGCCGCGGCCTCTCCCCCTACCCTGGCGCCTGGACTCCGTGGAAATCAGGAACCCTGAAGATTCTGGGAAGCCGTGTTACAGAGGGAACAGGGAGCCCGGGGACCGTACTCAGATCGGATGGCCACATCGTGGTTGCCTGCAAGACTGGAGCAATTTCCATCACACACCTACAAGCTCCGGGGCAACGGGTTCTTGCAGCGAAGGACTTCCTGAATGGACATCCGATCGTGCCGGGATCGCACCTATCAGGCCAGAGATAAAGTCTGGCTTCTAGGAATTATAGAATTGGTAGGGTGTAGTGCGATCATGGTTCTATATTAAATCCCAATGGGCTACCGGATCATACGGAACAGAATCTTCAAGAGATTCCGGTTGCTGTTGCTGTTCTCCCCCGAAAGAGTAGGTCAATTTGGGATATTATATGATCAGACCAAAAGCCTGAGTTGGCATAAAAACACTATTTTTGTACAGAACTTCGGAGTCAGAATTTCTTTGCTCTAACGAAATAAACTTCGTTAGATAGATAATTATATAGCGTAGCGTTCAGATCATGACTAACAGTATATCCCCATTTCCAGAGGGTTGGTATTTCGTGGCCAGTCACAAGCACCTACTGAAGGAGAAGCTGATTCGAAAAACCTGGATGGGCGAAGAAATTGTCGTTTGGTGTGATGATAAAGGTCGTGTGTGTGTGGCAGATGCATTTTGCCCACACCTGGGAGCAGATCTGGGGCCAGAATCTGGCGGCATGGTGCGTGACGGTTGTCTCGTATGCCCGTTTCATGGGTTTGAGTTTGAAGTCAGCGGTAGATGTTCCGCGACGCCGTATGCCCCGCCCCCCAAGACTGCACGGCTAAAGGTGTACGAGACGAGAGACATCAATGGAATCGTCTTTGCCTGGTGGGGGCTCGATGGACGCCCTCCACAGTGGTATCTTCCAGAGAGCCCCGAAAGTGAGGGCCGGTGGAGTGAACTGGCATTTAAGACGATTCGGTTTCCAGGTCATCCTCAAGAAACCACGGAGAATTCGGTTGATTTAGCTCATCTGCGGTACGTGCACGGCTACGATAATGTCTATCGGTTTGAACCGCTTGCAGTGGATGGTGCTTACCTCAGGAGCAGTTTTGATTTCATACGTGCTCAGAATGTAGCTGGGGTAAAGATTCATTTTGATGTGACTGCAAAAGCGCAAATCTATGGGTTTGGATACTCAAACGTGAAGATCCACGAGAAGTCCATTGATATGCACATCAATTTTTATGTGCTAGCAACTCCTGTAGACGGGAAGCACATTGATTTGGTACTGGCCAGCCAGGTACAGCAGATGCGTAAACCAAAACGGGCAATTGTTGGTCTGCGATTTCTACCTCAGAATATTCGAACCGGTCTCATGAACAGATTCATCCTACTTATGCAAGAGAAGGATGTGAGGGATGATGTCTATATCTGGCGGAATAAGCGATATATTCCGCAGCCGCGGCTATGTAAGTCGGACGGTGAAATTGGAAAATTCCGACGCTACTGCAAGCAATTTTATTCATAATCCTAAACTGCCCTACTTGACGAGGATTCCCGCGTAGGTGTGTATCCCACATGATACATGAGTCCACACCACGGTATTAGGTGTGAATACGTATATTGTTGTTATAGAACCAAAGCATTTCCCTTGACCCAGCAGGAACCAATTTGAGGATGATGCTTACCTACAAAACCAGTATTTGAATAGTGTTTTCCTTAGTCTCCCCACAGAATAGATCATGAGCGAAAACAACACCTCGTCTGAGATCAGTCTTGCCGAAGAATTGATCCTTCTGACATTGGATGAAAAGACTGGTTACCTGGAGATCGTGCCCGGTTGGGAGTTCTCGTGTGTTATGGCTGGAGCGATCATTGCCGATCTTGCACTTAAGGGCCGGATTGATACAGATCTGGAGTCGCTCTACCTGATTGATGCCGCTCCGACAGGAGATAAACTGCTTGATGTTACACTCCAAGATATTGCCACGTCCAACAAAGTTCGCGATGCGCAATTTTGGATTGAGAAAAACGCAAATCGGGTTGATGACGTAGTCTCTACTTCGTTCGACCGCCTAGTAGACCGGGGAGTTCTTGTTCGCGAGTCTGGCGAATTTTTTGGCTTGGCTCGCTCGGTTTCACGATCGGGTCTCTATCCATATTTAGGTTCGTCAAGACGTGAAGCGAAGGCAAGAATTCTGGATGTGATCTTACATGACACTCTTCCAGATCCTCGGGATGCGATTCTTATCGCATTACTTCATGCGTGTGGCGGGTTCAAGATCCTGCTTGAAGAGGAAGACTACGAAGAGTCTCTAGAGAGAATCGAATTGGTATCCAAGCTAGATCTTCTGGGACGAACGGTCGCTACAGCAGTGCAGAATAGTGCTGTCCAACCTAGGCGAAAAGCCCCGAAAACCAAACCTATTCCAAAAATTGGATTCCTTGAAATCTTTAAGCACCGAGACTTTCTCAGGGGATATATTCCGCGGGGGCTGCATCGGCTTCATTCTCAACATGGTTCGGTAATTAAACTACCGTATAAGATGCAGGGGTTTCCCACGTACCTTATGACGGGAGCAGAAGCAAACCATTGGATCAACAAAAACGGTCGATTTTATTTTCGCTCGAAGGAATATATCAAAGACTTTGAAAACGCATTTGGTTCTACAAGAACTCTACCGGGCTTGGACGGTGCTGACCATTATAGGATGCGCAAGGGCTTGAAGGGGGTCTATTCTCGTTCTGCGATTGGATGTAGGCTGCCAGAAATGTACTATCACAGCAGGAGATCCATGAGCAAATGGAAGGAAGGAGATGAGTTGCCCGTCATGGATACACTGAGATCGTACATGAGTGATCAGGTCTCACATTTGGTCTACAATGTGGACTGTTCACATTTCTCAGACGAACTGCTGGATTTTCAGCATCGTGCTTTGATCGTGCACACCATGAATGCATTCCCCAAATTCATGATCAAAACGCGAAAAATGAAGCGCTATAGAAAGCGTGTGGCTGAATTTCAGGAGATGATCATTTCATCTCACACTCCTGGGCAGCGTAAAGGCCAACCAATGGATATTGCCGATGGGTATCTGGAACTTCACAAGAATGATCCTCAGTTTGTGTCAGAAACAGATTTGACCTTCTCGTTTGTTGCAGGCATGGTTGCAAGCATTTATCTGGGTTCGGGGATTTCACTCGCACTCTACTGCATGATTCGAAACCCGGAAATCCACGATGCCATTTACCAGGAAGCGGAGAAGCTTTTTGGGAACGGACGAACGCCCGAAGATCAAGATTTCTGTCCCAGAAACACGGACATAACTCTACGTCTCATGATGGAGGCTACTCGCATGTATCCCGTGATTCCATGGCAGGTGAGAGCCGTTGTGAATCGGTGCGTTTTTGACGGATATGAAATACCCTCGAGGTCACGAGTTCTGATCGGTCATACCGCAACTCATTACAACAGTGATTATTTCAAGGATCCCTACAAGTTCGATATAGACCGCTATTTACCCGAGCGATCAGAGCATACACAGCCTGGTGCCTACATGCCATATGGTTTGGGTACACACACCTGTCTTGGACGCCGTTATACGGACCTTCAGATTGCCGTAAACCTCATGCTCATTGCCTACCACTTTAAACTGGAGATTCTACCCAAAGAGGGGGAAATCAAAATCAATCCGCTTCCGAACTGTCATCCCCGAAAATACCTCAAGTTTCGTGTCGCCGAAATCAGAAACCCGATTCCCACCGCATGAGAGTGTGCTGGGAGAGTATTGGTAATCTGGGTAGCCAGGATTCGCTCCATCCGCGGAATGGTCTCCACTTACCCTACTATACCAGGGAGTATTTGAATTTTCCCTAAACTCATGGCTCACCTCATAATTTGGGTAAAAACCCCAAGTTTAAGGCATTTCCTCCGGGGACGAATGAGAACGGAAGAGATTAATCTCAGCGGGAATCTAGGCGAAGCAGAGTTCTCTATTCTCCCCTCAAAAACCTGAGAGAGAGGAGAAACCATGCCGTGGAAGCTATCGAAAAGGCTCAGGGATGCGTACCGGGAGGGCAATGTCGCCCGTCGCGTGCAAGACTTTGAAGGTTGGATGGAGCGAGCGACGCCCGAAGCCGTTAATTCAGGCGATTACGACCACACCAAGCTGGTCAAGGACTACTACGATCTTTACAGCGAGCTAATGACATGGAGTTGGGGTGAATCCCTGCACTTCGCACCCCTCGCTCCACATGAGACCTTGGAGGATTCCAAAACCCGCCATCAACGATTGATGATCGACAAGCTGGACCTGAAGCAGGGTATGACGGTGGTTGATGTCGGTTGTGGAATCGGTGGCCCGATGCGTCGTGTCGTTCGCGAGGCCGGTGTTCAAGTTGTTGGGATTAACAACAACACAATCCAGCTGGAAAAAGCGAAAAGATTGAATGCTGAGGCTGGGATTGATCACATGGTTGATTATTTGGCCTGCAGCTTCATGAATATGAACGGTATTGAAGACAATACCTTTGACGGGGGTTATGCCATTGAGTCAACGTGCTATGCCCCGGATAAAAAAAGGGCGTTTGAAGAGATATTCCGCGTGCTGAAACCTGGCGCTCTGTTCTGGGGGCAGGAGATGTGTCTGACGGATAAGTTTGATCCGAATGATAGTCGGCACTGTGATCTTAAGCACGACCTCCAGCGCGACCTCGCACTAAAGGATATCGCTACGTTCGGGGAAGTGAATCAAGCGCTTGAAGCAGTGGGGTTCCACATTATTGAAGGGATGGACCGCGAAGTATCAGGGGAAGGGACCACACCATGGTATCAGCCCATGGAGAGTCGACATGGGATGTTGGGAAACGTCTTGTTCAGGCTTCCAAAGGGCCGTAGAATGATAGTTGCAGGATCGAAGTTGGCCGAGATGGTTGGGTTGTTTCCAAAGGGTTCCGCAGAAGTCTTCCGATCCTTGGACCAAGCCGCCGATGCCTATGTCGAAGGCGGAAAAACCGGTATCTTCACGCCGCTGTATTGTTTCTTGGCACGCAAACCCCATTAGACCGATTGCACGGTCTCGCACGGCGTGTGCCGTTACGATCGACGGACAAGATTGAGATGAAGACAGAGGTGAGAACCGGGGCTAGGGCTGCATCCAATTTATCGCCGGAAGAAAGTTCGGATTGACCCAGTTTACAATTTTCATCGCCAAACGGGCACTTTTTTCGTGACGTTTGGGGAAACGATGGAAGCGATCAAACATGGCCGTGTATGTTGTTTTACGTAAAGCTGTTTTGTATATTCTCGGGGCGGCAATGGCAGGATTCTGAGTTATAAAACGAGACTATTAACCTCAGGCTGACTTCGGTACTCAGTGCATGGATTATGAATTCAGTAGGCATACCCGAATGAGATGTTTCTGGAATTCAACACGACTTATCACAAGTTCAAAGGCAGCGGGGATTCTAGAACAGACTTCGGTTGATCAATGCTTGTATCCCATTGCAAAAATATTTGCATATCCTGGAGGTCTCCGAAAATGAACGATTCCCTCAGAATGAAAAAGAACCTTTTTTGCCAGCATAAAGGATCTGAAAATTTCACGCGATCCAATGGGCAGAAGACGTAGCTTTTTGGTTGCCGGTATTACCCTTGTCGGGTGTGTGGCTATTGCCGCTACTCTCATCGCTCGAAGACCTGAAACTGCCCGCCAGGCTGTTCCCCCACGTGCCCCGTTTGTAACTACCGATTCCGTTACGAGTGGAGAGGGACCAATCCCGATATATGGCGGAGGTACTGTACGCCCATATGCAGAAGTGAATGTGACAGCGGAAATTTCCGGCAGAATCGTGTGGGTGAATCCTGTCTTCCAAAGTGGAGGACTAGTGTCCTCAGGTGAGATTCTATTTCGAATTGATGATGCAGATTACTTGGGTAGAGTAGACAGGGCACACGCCAATGTAGCCGCTCAAGAACTTGAGTTAATGCGTGTGAAGGAAGAATCCAGTATTGCGAAGACACAGTTCGAGAGGTGGGAAAATGAGGGGAATACTGAACAACCCAGCCCCTTAGCGTTGTGGGAACCCCAACTAGCAGCTGCTCAGGCCGCGCTGAACAGGGACCAGGCTGAGCTCGTCGAAGCCGAATTGCATCTTTCCAGAGTCGCCATTAAAAGTCCCTTTACGGCCGCGGTTTTGAGCGAGTCTGTTACAGTAGGACAGTTCGTGGCACCAGGCCAAAATGTTGGACGCATATATAGTATTGATACGGTTGAGGTAGTGGTACCACTTCCAGACGAAAGTGCGGCACTGATTCCTGGACTCTGGGGATTGAGACCAAGCGCCCAAAACAAACGGGCTTCCGCTCGTGTAATCGCAAAGTATGGCGAACGGCATTATTTGTGGACGGGTTATGTCGATCGTGCGGAAGCGGCGCTGAAAAAGCAGACACGCACAATTGAAGTGGTCATTCGTGTACCCAATCCGTTCACAGCTGGATCAGACCTGAACACGGAAGACTTCACGCAGTCGAACAGCATCCCACCTCTTCTGATCGGTAAGTTTGTGAACGTCGAAATTGACGGAGCAATTCCAGACCAGTATTTCAGGGTACGGCGATCAGCTCTCAAACCGGATGCTGAGGTATGGGTTGTGCGCAACGATGTACTGAACCGCGTTCCTGTACAAGTGCTGCAGCGCTCAGAGGATGAGGTTTTTCTTATTGGATCCCTTGAGGCAGGACAACAAGTTGTTGTGAGTGGAATCCAAGCAGCCATTGATGGGATGGCAGTACGGACCCAATTATAAGGGGATTCCAGCCTACCGAGACCATGCAACCCGGGCATTGCATCCATGAACACGGCAAGAGATATTCTCAAATTCAGATCAATCGTGAACATAGCAATATGAGCATCCAGTCTGAAGTTGATCAAACTTTCCCCTACGTGTTGTTTCCAAACCCTAGAATCCGATTGCGCTGATGAATCAGGAGGGCCCCTATTCGGGTGAGCCGGCAGGGCCAATCGCCTATATGGCGAGTAATCGGATTGCCCCCAATTTGTTAATGTTTGGCATTATCGCCTTGGGCCTTGTATCACTTGGGGGTCTGGAGCGGGAAGGCTGGCCGGTAGTCCCCTTCAATATGATTGAAGTTTTCATGGCCTATCCTGGGGCTACGCCAGAAGAGATTGAAGAATCCATCATAGTAAAGATTGAAGAGCGAATTGAGACACTGGAGGATGTCAAGGCAATCAGATCCCTAGCCGCTCCCGGGCTGGCATCCGTCAGAATTCAGTGGCGAACCGGCACGAATCTCAGCGAAGCGATGGACGAGGTGCAGGCTGCTGTCGGACAAATTCAGTCTTTTCCGGCCACAGCCGAGCGCCCCCAGTTTTGGGAAATGGACAGCCGTACCAGTGTGATTCGACTGATGCTTTTCGGTGATGCCACCGAACGCGCGCTGAAAGAACTTGCCTATCAAGTCAGAAATGAATTAAAAACTTTGCCTAGCGTATCCCTCGTCGAAGTCAGCGGCACGAGGGATTATGAGATCTCTATTGAGGTACCACTTGCTACATTGCGCGCGCTCGGATTGACGCTGGAGGACATTGCCTACGCTGTCCGCCAGAGCTCACTCAATCTTTCTGCCGGGAGCATTGACACAAGGGAGTCCGAGGTCCGGGTGCGCACTATTGGCCAGAATTACAATCAACTTGATTTTGAGGAAATCGCCATTGTTGCTCAAAACGACGGTGCGATTGTGCGTCTCAGAGATATTGCAACGATTCGGGACGGATTCCAGGAAAACAATATGATTGTTCGCCATCAGGGCACGCCGGCAGTTTTCGTGGAAGTCTATCGAGGAGAAGATGAGAATGTTAAAACGATTTCGGACACAGTCAATGAGCACGTACGGGATGTGATCCTGCCTTCACTTCCCGATGGTATTGGGATTACTGTATGGAACGATGATTCTCCTGTCTATGCAGAGCGTGCAGGTCTTTTGGTTCGGAATGGTATTCTGGGCTTCATCTTAGTTTTCATCGCCTTGGCCCTTTTTCTTGAGATCCGGCTTGCAATATGGGTTATTTTCGGTCTGGTCACCTCCGGTGTAGGTGCATTGTCGGTCATGCTGTGGCTTGATCTTCCACTCAACGCCCAGTCACTTTTCGCATTCCTCCTGGCAATCGGTATTATTGTGGACGACGCCATTGTCGTAGCCGAGAGAATCTATTCTCAGCGCATGAAAGGTCTTCCTGGACCGGTCGCTGCGATCCGGGGAACACGAAGAATCAAGACAGCACTAACCTTCGCAGTCCTCACCTCGATAGCGGCGTTTACTCCTCTGCTCTTCATTCCGGGTGGTGTTGGAGAGGTATGGTTCGCATTGCCGGCGATTGTTATTGGTATGCTGGTGATTTCTCTGATTGAAGCACTTTTCATTCTACCTGCGCATCTGTCCCACCTGCCGGGTCCGGAATGGACGCCATCCAATTTTGCAGATAAATTCCTTTTTCGTATTCGAACATCCGTAGATCAAGGGCTGACCAGGTTCCTTAAGGGCCCCTTGAATCGCGCCCTCCGCTTTGCTACGGATTATCCCGCAATTATTATTTCGGGAACCCTCGGTTTGTTTGTACTCTGTGTGTCGCTAATTCCGGCAGGCGTGGTTCCGACAACACTTATCGGCGTAGTCGAGGGTGATTTTGTCACTGCTACGCTTGAAATGCCAGAGGGAACGCCCGAAGAGAGAACTCTTGAAGTTGCAATGGAACTGGAGGCTGCAGGCAGACGCGTGATTGAACGTTTGGATCAGGAAGGGCCGGAGGGCGCCCCTTCACTGCTGCAGGGGACACTCATCGTGGTAGGTCAAGGCCCTCGTGTAGAAGGAGGAGGACTTGATTCATCTCCTACCATGAATCCCCAGTCCCATATTGCCGGTATTGAAATCAGGTTACTGAGTGCCCAACAACGGGATATGTCCACCATTACAATTATGCAGGCTTGGCGGGAAGAGGTGGGAATCTTGCCCTATGTCCGGGGAATTGCTTTCAGTGGTGATGTCATCAACCTGGGAAATCCTGTGGAGGTTGTTCTATCTCACCCAAACTCAGAGCGTCTCATTGTTGCTGCCGATTCAGTAGTGAATAGCCTGTATAGTGTGGCCGGTGTCTTTGATATCCGCTCGGATCATGCCCCGGGGATCGGGGAGATTCAGCTGGGGTTAAGGCCTGAAGCGCGAACACTCGGCATCACCGTCGAAGATCTGGCACAACAGGTACGGTCAGCTTTTTTTGGTGTGGAGGCGGTAAGACTGCAGCGAGGCGAAGAAGAAGTCCGGGTCTATACGCGCTTGCCCGCTAGTGAGCGAGAAGCAATCACGGACGTCGAAGGATATTTGATCCAGACGCAATCAGATGGGAAGGTTCCGATCCACCAAGTTGCCACGATGACAATGGGAACATCCCCACCAGTAATTCGACGCAGAGACGGGCAACGAATTGTGACCGTGACGGCAGATGTGAATGCTGAAGTGATCTCTGGATCACAGGCCAACGAGATTCTTGAAAATAGATTCCTCCCAGATATAACCGCTTCCGAGCCGGAGTTAACCTATTCCTTTGGGGGGGAACAGCAAGAACAACTGGAGTCTCTGGGAGCACTCAACCGTGGTTTTATGCTTGCCATGCTGGCGATATACGCGTTGTTGGCGATTCCCCTGCGCTCCTATCGTAAACCATTCCTATTGATGGCCATCGTGCCATTTGGCCTTATTGGAATTATCCTTGGTCATGTGATACTAGGCCTCCCGCTCAGCGCTGTTTCTTTCCTGGGCTTTTTCGGCCTCAGCGGGGTCATTGTGAACGATTCGTTAGTAATGATTGATTCAATCGATCGACGCATTCGAGAGGGAAGTACACCAAGACACGCAATTGTCGAAGGTGCTAAGAGTCGCTTCCGTCCCATTATGCTAACGTCAGTGACTACATTTTTGGCATTTGTGCCGCTTATCCTAGAACCCGCGATTCAAGCACAGTATCTGGTCCCATTCGCGGCATCATTAGGCGTTGGTATCATGATTACAACTGCAATCCTGATGCTGCTCTTACCTGCACTGATGGCTGCTTTCTCTCGAATCAACTCCAATCGCACTGCACAGGATATGCAGAATGCCTGATCCTGTCTTAGACCAGACCTTCCGATTGCTGCAACCTCTTGCTCATTGCCTACCACTTTAAACTGGAGATTTTACCTAAAGAGGGGAAGTCAAAATCAATCCACTTCCGAACTATTATCCCCCGAAAACATCTCAAGTTTCGCGTCACTGAAATCAGCCCCCCACTGCATGAGAGTGTGTGATAGGGCACTGGTAGCCCGGGTTTTTCAGAGTCTGACGCCGCCTCACCTCCAGTAATTTTTAAGGTTAAGTAAGCGACATCTAGCCTCAGAGAGGCATCAAGAAAAGATCATTTTTCTGTGAAGCACTTAAAGGTTGTCACCCATCAATACATAACCAGGACCGTTCTTGGTTATCCTTGATCTCAAGCTGATAAAAAAGAGCGTCTACGCAGGCGTGGGTGATATTGGAGACACGATCTCCAAAAGCGTACTTTATCAGCAGGCTACCCGGGTGAACATGATGGTTAAGATCGCGTAAGTTCGCCGATGCTTGACTAAACCACTACTCCATGGCCAATTTTGATCTTGCTCAGGTTAGCGAACATATTCGTATTGAGAGTGCTTTTGTAGACGATTTGCGTGAAGAGATCGGACGTGTTGTCGTCGGGCAAGACTATATGGTCGAACGCCTGATGATCGGACTGCTCGCTTCAGGGCATGTGTTGCTGGAAGGAGTTCCCGGGCTGGCAAAGACCTTGACCGTAAGTTCTCTTGCCCGGTCCATTGGCGGACAATTTCAGCGTATTCAATTTACCCCAGACCTCCTCCCCGCCGACCTTTTGGGTACACTGATCTACAATCAGCAGACTGGAGATTTCTCCATCAAAAAAGGACCGCTTTTTGCGAATATGGTGCTTGCGGATGAGGTGAACCGCTCTCCGGCAAAGGTTCAGAGTGCTTTGCTGGAAAGTATGCAGGAGCGGCAAATTACAATTGGGGAAACGACTTTTCCGCTTGAGGAACCGTTCCTAGTGCTTGCAACACAGAACCCTATTGAGCAGGAAGGAACCTACCCCTTACCTGAGGCGCAGGTCGACCGCTTCATGTTGAAGATTAAGGTCGGCTATCCCTCCCATGAGGAGGAGATAGAAATCATGCGTCGGATGGCTCGAACCAACCCCGACACCGAAGTCAAAACGATCGTTCAATCCGAAAAGATTCTGTCTGCCCGGCTAGTCCTGAATGAGCTCTATATGGATGAGCGTGTCGAACGCTATATCGTAGACCTGGTCATTGCCACGCGGGACCCCAATTCCTTTGATTTACCTGACCTGGTGCCCCTGATTGAATACGGCGCCTCCCCCAGGGCAACAATCAACCTGAACCTTGCGGCAAGAGCCCATGCATTCCTTCGTCATCGCGCTTATGTGACTCCCGAAGATGTACGCTCAATTGCCATGGACGTGCTCCGCCACCGCCTAGCCGTAACCTATGAGGCAGAGGCCGAAGAAATGGAAGCCGAAGTAATTATTCAGAAAATTCTTGACAAGATTGAGGTTCCTTAGTCCTTATTATATACTATCTAAATGAATTACGTGTATGAAAACGTAATCATTCTGTCAATTCACACGTAGAAATGGGAAATCGGTTTTATTTCGAAACCTGTAGCGTATATTTCTCTCGCGCAGTGCCTTCTTCCCGTCGGTTCATTTATTGACAAAATTTTGTGATGGAATGAGGTTAAGGAAATACCAACTTGACCCGCGTACACTTGAGCCGGTATTAGCACCTTACGGTTTTGTCCGTCCTCTATTATGGGGCGGGGGGGTGCTTGCGGGGCTCGTCGCCATATGGTTTGTGGCTGATCTTCTCGGAACTTCGGTACAGGAACAGAGGCTCATAGCAGAGAATCAGGCCCTCCAGGATGAGCTCTCTGAATCCCGTCAACGAGTGAGTGGCTTGAGTGAACAATTGGACAATCTCTCGGAGACAGATCGGGAGTTGTACCGGTTGATCCTGCAGGCTGATTCTATTCCGAGTGATGTGCGTCAGGTAGGTGTTGGTGGTGTAGACCCGTATGCTCACTTTGATGGATTCAGCAAAACAACATCTGAACTTCTTCGAGATCACGCCGAACTCCTTGATCAGCTTGAAAGACAGATCAGTCTGCAAACTGCCAGCTTTCAGTATCTCGAAACACTTGGAATCAAACGAATAGAGGCGCTGGCACAACTTCCAGCCATTTCGCCCACAAAGGGAGGCCGTATTGCCTCTGGTTTTGGCTACCGTTTGCATCCAATCCTCCATTACCGGAGGATGCACTCCGGTTTGGACATTGCTGTACCCCGAGGCAGTCCGGTATATGCTACGGGAGCAGGGGTCATTGAAGACATTGCGTACTCCAATATCGGATATGGCCGCTATGTTCTCATCGATCATCCTGAAGCTGGATATAAAACACTCTATGGCCACTTAGACTCAGTATTGCCAAACATCAGGGAGGGCGTGGAGGTTGTTCGTGGACAACAAATTGCAAAAAGTGGAAACACTGGATTGAGCGTTGCTCCTCATGTCCACTATGAGGTACGCGATCACAGTAATAATGCCCTTGATCCTCGCTACTTTCTGGGGCCCAGTATGACACCGCAACAGTACCAGGAACTCTTGGACCGGGCAGACAACCTCAGCAGTCTTCCGTAGCTGGATTGACGTTTTTTTTCGGGTTACCCCTCTGCATTACAACATATTCCTCTGAATTGCATAATATCCGGTTTCTAACTCGGATCACAAAGCGCACGTTAAATTCAAAATGGGATACTGGACACTCGAACTGGCCTCCTATCTCGAGGATGCTCCCTGGCCAGCCACACAGGAAGAGCTCATTGATTATGCCGAACGTACAGGAGCTCCTTTCGAAGTGATGGAGAACCTCCGGGAGCTCGAGGACGAAGGCGAACCCTACGAAAGCATGGATGAAGTATGGCCTGATTACCCGACGGCCGACGACGATTTCTACTTCGAGGACGAGTAGGTGGGGTTTATGCCTACTGGTACTGGTTGGAGGGCTCTCATCAGCAGTTGCCTCCGCTCAATCTGATTCCGACACACCTCATATTGCAGAGGTGTTCTTTGTCGGAGATACTGACTTCTCTGACGAAGTCCTTCAAAGTCGTATCCGTACGGCCGTCAACCGGGAATTTCTCGGGCTTCGTGGTGCACACTGGTGGCTCTGGCTTTACCGAATTGGAGAAGCCGGCAGACTAGGCTCGCGGTTGAGTAGGGCCCTCATGAACCTGGGAGAACCACCTGCCATCATAGATGAAGCTGTGCTTGCTACGGACTTGGAACAGCTTCGTGTGTTCTTTGAACGGGAAGGCTATCTCCAAACCGATATAAGCTATCAGATTGAGATTGATGGCAACCATGCTTACATCACGTTCAATATTGTTCAGGGACCTGCCACACTGATCAGCCGAGTATCCTATACTGGGCTGGACAGCCTGGATCTTCCACAACGACAACAACTTGCACAAACCTCCCTTTTTCCCCCACTACCCAATCAACCACTCCTGGATTATAAACCCGTACCACAGCGGTTCCGGGAGAGTCAATTGCTTGAAGAGAGAAGTAGGCTTCTGACACTGCTGCGAAATATGGGGTTTGCAGCCGTTACACGGGATTCAATTCGTGCCATTGTTACGCCCGTTACCATGGATTCCTTCAATGTCGAACTGCGGATCCATACCGGCAGACGCTTCCGTTACGGTACGATACAGTTTGAGGTCGAAGGCCCCGAACCTGATGTACCCGTACGAATGGATACCCTCTTTGCCAACAGAGATACATCCAGATTCGTGATTTCCAAAATTCAGGGAGACCGCCGCATCAAGAGTGCTCTTTTGCTCAAAGCACTGGATATACGACCCGATGCCTGGTACAACCAATCGGAAATCCTGACGACCAAACGACACCTGGAAGCTACGGGAGTGTTCACGTTTACCGACATTGTTTCTCAGGCCCCCATTGATCAGGTACTCCCCCACCAGATCACCGTTCGAACTCGACCACGCCATGAATTTTTGTTTTCGACCTTTATTCGACAGAGTAATGATGCCTTGGGTGGTGTTGAGAATGAATTAGGTGGTGGACTGGGCCTCACGTATAAAAATGCCAATATGTTTGGCGGTGGAGAGGTGCTCAGCCTAAGCACGACGGGCTCCGTTGCAGCAGATATAGATACGACCTTCCTTTCATCGACGCTGGCAGAATTTTCAGCGACCGTAAGCCTCCCCTACCTGATTGCCCCGTTCCACCACTTGGATCTAGACCTGTTTCAGACCCGAACCCGGTTTACGTTCAGCTATCTTACTGCTCGCCGCGAAGATTTAAGTCTGATTATACGTGGGCGCGTCGCAACACGCATCCGGTTCGAGCTACGACATAGCCCAAACATCACATCATTCGTTGATCTGATGGATCTGAGCCTGAGCCAGCCGGATACGTTGCGCGGCTTTGAATCCAGATTCCTCAACCAGGTATTAGGCACTGAGGGAAGGACTCAAATCATTGACCCTGTCCAACGTGCTCAAATCCTGGAAGACTATACTCAACCTCAAATCAACAACGCAATCCGTTACACGTTTCGATCTGAACAGGTTAACCTACTTCGCAGGGATGAGGGATATAGCTATGAGGCCAGTGCTGAACTGGGAGGAATGCTTCCCTATTTCCTAGATCGCTACGTATTCACTCCAGGCACGCTGGAGCAGAGCTTACGTCTTTTCTCTTTTGCAGGCAGTAATTCCGAAGCCTACTATCGTCAGTATGTGCGATTCACAAGCAGCTTTCGACGATACTATCGCCTGAGTAGTCGTACGGTTCTGGCTACAAAATTCTTTGGTGGCTGGGTCCACCCCATCGGTAAAGCCACCGTTGTACCATTTACGCACCGCTTCTACAGCGGTGGCGCATCAAGCGTACGTGGATGGGGACTCCGTCAGTTAGGACCAGGAGCGGCTAGCTTCAGCCAGTTGTCCAATAATGAACGGGAAACGAATCTCCTGGGAGGGGACATCAAACTGGAGGCTAGTTTGGAGTTACGCCAGACCGTAGTCCAGGATCGCCTGGGAGCGGACTGGATCCTGGCCACCTTCACGGATGCAGGCAATGTATGGTTCGGTCCACGTAATCCCGGATTCAGTGAGACCGCCCCGGGACAACCGACAGGGCGTCTTGTTTTCCAAAACCTACTGCAGGAAACGGGCATGGGTTGGGGAGTCGGGGTCCGGGTTTCATGGGCGTATCTGGTTGCTCGTCTGGATATGGCAGTCCAGGTCCACGATCCCAAACGCCCAGACGCAGGATTATTCCCCTCAGGTCTGAATAATTGGGTAGGCTATTTTCGCCTTGGTCATGCCTTCTGATCCATCCATAGACGCAGATACACCGTCGAAGCCTCCACTGCGACGTGGGGATGTTGTGGAATTGGTGATGGAGAAAATGGCAGACCGGGGAAAGTGCCTCGCATATCATAACGGTCAGGTGGTGTTTGTCCCTCATACCCTAGCAGGTGAGCGTGTGCAGGCCAAAGTGGTAAAACGGCGCAGGAAGTTTGCGGAGGCGCAGCTTCTGGCCGTGCTGCATCCTTCTCCAAACCGGGTCCAACCACGTTGTGAATATTTCGGAAGCTGCGGCGGTTGCACCCTCCAAACTACCTCCTACACACAGCAGCTTGAGGATAAATATCAACTGGTGCGCGAGACAATGACACGCATCGCTGACCTACCAAATCTGGAGATTCACAAGCCACTGGAATCGGCTGCAATCTTTGGTTACCGAAATAAGATGGAGTTCTCCTTCTCCCCCTACCGCTGGCTCACCAGAGAGGAGATTGATTCTGGAGAAGTATTTGATACCTCATTTGCACTCGGTCTGCATCCACCAAACGTATTCGCCAAAATCCTGGACATTCACCGATGTCATCTTCAAGGTGAACGTAGTACGGCAGTGGTCAACGGGATCCGAGTCCTTGCAAAGCAACATCATTGGAGTCCCTGGAACTGGCGGAACAAAGAGGGATTTTTACGACACCTTGTCATTCGCCAGTCTGTACATATGCCGGATTTTATGGTGAATTTAATTACATCTGAGTACGATGCGGAATGCATGTCCTGCCTTGAAGCCTACCTCAAAGAGGAGCATCCGTATGTGACCACACTGGTAAATACCATCAATTCAACACCTGCTCAGACCGCCTTTGGAGAACGAACCGAGACCATCTACGGCCCTGGGATTCTTCGAGAACGTATTGGTGACCTTACCTTTGAGATTGCGCCCGGCGCATTCTTTCAGACCAACACTCTTCAGGCAGAACAATTGGTGAACGTCGTACGCGACCTCGCTGGAGTGACTAAAAACGAACATGTATACGACCTGTACTGTGGCACTGGAACGATCGCATTATCCCTCGCTAAACATGCCGCACATGTGACCGGTATTGAACTGATCGAAGATGCCATCCTGAACGCAAGAAGCAATGCAGCTCTGAACGGAATCAAGAACACCACCTTCATCAGTGGGGACATGCTGCGGCTCTTAAATCCAGAGCTCATTACTGAGCATGGGAATCCTGATGTCGTCGTGCTTGATCCTCCACGAGCAGGTATGCATCCAAAGGTGGCCGTGCAGGTATCTAGGCTAAACGCTCGCAGGATTGTGTACGTGAGTTGTAATATTCAATCCCAAGCCCGTGATCTACTGATCTTATCGAAGTCGTACGATGCCATTGTTGCGCAACCTGTTGACTTATTTCCCCAAACCCATCATCTTGAGAACATCGTCCTACTTGAGAAAAAAGTATTGTGATGGGTAAGACTGCATTTGTGACGGGAGGAACTGGCTTCGTCGGCAGCCACCTGGTTGAGGCATTACTCCAGCGAGGTTACTCAGAAATTCGCTGTCTAGTCCGTTCTGAACCGAAATGGCTGACAGGGCTTGATGTCGTGCATATACGCGGCAGCCTCAACGATTCCACGCTGGTTGAACAAGCTCTGCAAGGGGTAGATTTTGTCTACCATTTAGGTGCAATGACACGCGCACGGACATGGGAAATGCTGTATGAGGCCAACGTAACCTCTACGATAAACTTGATGACGGCGGCCGCTTCTGCAAAAATTCCCAAAGTATGTATTGCCAGCAGTCTGGCGGTCGTTGGTGATACCGGGGAGGTACTCGCCGATGAATCCACACCCTGCGAACCCGTTTCCATGTACGGGAGAAGTAAACTCGCCATGGAACATGCATTGGCAGACATGGATCTGCCCATAGTCATTATCCGCCCTCCCGTTGTATATGGACCAAGGGATCGAGATCTACTGACTTTTTTTACTGCCATAAATCGTGGACTCTGTGTTGTACCCCGGCGCGACCCTGGACTGTCACTCGTGTATGTACGAGACTTGGTCCGGGGTATCATTGGGGCAGCTGAATCTCCGCGGACTACTGGCGAAACCTACTATGTAGGAAGTCGTCGAATTATATCCTGGGGGAAACTGAAAAAATCGTCTGAGTCTGCGTTGGAGAAAAAATCACGGATGATCCAGATCCCACGCTCGCTCATCATGCCACTGGGAACCCTCAGTGAATTTGCCGGAAAGCTGTCCCGAACCTACCCGGCACTGAACCGCGAGAAGGCGCGGGAAATCCTTCATGCGACAAAACAATGTTCATCCAAAAAGGCCAGTGAACATTTTGGGTATACTTCTCAGGTCTCATTGAACGATGGCATAAAAGAAACCATTTCGTGGTACCGGATGCAGGGGTGGATTTAAGCCAGCCTTCCAAGGGTAGTCTGCAGACCATATGCAAGATCAACGGCATTGCGGTCAATTTACAGGGCTCAAATCTATGAGGCCACCCCTCGCAAGGATATGTCCTATTTTTCTTTAGGAGTACCTACCCATGCCTCAAAATACTGTATCCTGCTCAAGCTTAATCTCGCAGAGACCCACGGAGCACAGCGACAAATAATTTGACCATCGCCCCCAGTTCTGCAACTCACACATCGATTCACTGTACACAGGTTATTGTTCTGCCTCGAACGTCTGCACTCATTGCGGCGTTTGAGTTTTGTATATTCTTAGTTCAGTCGGGAACTTCATTCGCCCACATGAACGGACCGTTTCTGCTGAACCATACAGTTTAAATCCACCTGACCTGGAAAGAAAGTGAGCTTGCTTGGATTCAATACGGGTTACGTTGAAGAGCTCTATAAACGCTTCCTGGATGACCCATCCAGCGTCAGCGAAAGTTGGCGGGAGTTCTTTACTGACTATGATCCCGGAGAGACTGCTCCGCTACCGGTCGCACAGAAAGAAGTGCCCAAAAAGCAAGAGGAGATAAAGAAGGATCCCCCACATCCCTCGGGAGATGGGTTGCCTGCTGATGCAGAGGTTGCCCTCATCCGCGGGCCTGGCGCGGCGATTGTGGACAACATGGAAGCCAGCCTCCGCATTCCTACGGCAACTTCTGTTCGCACATTCCCCGTTAAACTGCTCGCCGAAAATCGTACGCTTCTCAATCAGTACCAACGTGGTATCGATGGATTCAAGGTTTCCTTCACGCATATCATCGCCTATGCAATCGTACAGGCCCTGAAGGTCTTCCCAACCATGTTCAGTACATTCGTCAGGGAAGGAAGCAAACCGAAGCACGTACGTCCATCTCAGGTAAACTTTGGCCTCGCAATTGACATTGAGCGCAGGGGCCGTCGTTCCCTGCTCGTGCCGAATATTAAGGGGGCAGACCAGATGAATTTTGCGCAGTTTCTCGGCGCTTACAATGAACTCATCCGACGCTCCCGGGGCAACGCGCTGACAGTTGAGGATTTTCATGGGACGAACGTCACGCTGACCAATCCGGGAATGATTGGGACCAGCCTCAGTGTGCCGCGCCTAATGCCACATCAGGGGGTCATCGTCGGTATTGGTTCCATTGGTTATCCACCAGAATATCAGGCAATTAGTGCTGCTTCCGCCAGTAAGGTTGGGCTGGCCCCGGTGATGACCGTCACCAGTACCTATGATCACCGTGTCATTCAGGGTGCGGAAAGCGGTGCTTTCCTGGCTCACATTGCGGATCTGTTACAGGGTAACGACAACTTCTATTCAGATCTTTTTGAAGATCTTCATGTGCCCTACCCTCCATTTGTTCTCAGTCCTGACTCGACTCCCCGATTAGGGAGCTCCCAGAAGACAGGCAAGGAGATGAACCTTGTCGAAAAACAGGCCCAGGTCATGATTATGATCCGGGTATTTCGCGTCTTGGGACACCTACAGGCAGACACGAACCCACTTCAGAATAATTGGAAATATCATTCCGAACTGGATCCTGCCAAGTACGGCCTGACGGTGTGGGATCTGGATCGTGAATTCGTCACAGGAGGGCTTGGTGGAAAGGATGTTCTCCCCCTGAGAGATATCCTAAACACTCTTCGGGAGACCTATACACGCCGCATCGGTGTTGCGTATATGCACCTCTCGAGTCCAATCGAAAAACACTGGCTTCAGGAGAAGATTGAGACTTTGCGCGATTCTGAAGAACTGACACTAGATGATCAGCGGCGAATTCTACTTAAGTTGAACAAGGCAGAGGCATTCGAACGCTTCCTGCATACCCGCTTCATTGGACACAAGCGCTTTTCTCTTGAGGGTGGGGAAAGTATCGTCCCCATGTTGGATCTGATTGTGAATGACGCTGCAGAGCAAGGTGTGCACGAAGTCATAATTGGCATGACCCACAGAGGTCGGCTCAATATTCTGGCCAACATCATCGGAAAATCCTACGAGAACATCTTTTCGGAGTTTGAAGGCAACATCAACCCCGATACGATCTATGGATCCGGGGATGTAAAGTACCACCTAGGCAGTAAAGGAACGTACGAGACAGAGAGTGGGGCAAAAGTTGAACTGACATTGGCCTCCAATCCCAGTCATTTGGAATCTATAACCCCAATCGTGCAGGGAATGGTGCGGGCAAAACAGGACTGTATCAGAGACGCTGGCAACACTGATTTGTCCGATGGCCAGGTTACGGATATGATCATTCCTGTGCTGATTCACGGAGATGCTGCATTTGCTGGCCAGGGGGTTGTTGCGGAAACCCTGAACTGTAGCCAACTCAGAGGCTATCATACTGGCGGCACCATCCATCTTGTCATCAACAACCAGATCGGCTTTACGACAGGACCTAGTGAGGCGCGCAGTTCCACCTATGCAACGGATGTGGCCCGAATGATTGAAGCACCGATTTTCCATGTGAATGGGGATGACCCCGAGGCGTGCGTACGCGTGGCTCGTCTTGCCTTGGACTACCGGCAGGTATTCAACAAAGATATCGTTGTTGACATGCTCTGCTATCGACAGCATGGCCACAATGAAGGGGATGAGCCGACCTACACCAATCCAGTCCTGTACCAGCAGATTCAAAAGAAGCGGTCTCCACGCAAGCTCTACACCGAGTCGCTTCTGAACCGGGGGGCAATGAAGCCGGATGAAGCAGAAAAAATGCTGGATGATTTCCGGGCATTGCTACAGGACGCATTTGAACGGACCTCTGACCTTAAGGAGAAAGATCCGGCCGCGATACTTGAGCACTTCCATAATCGCAGCTACGAATCCCCACCTCCCGTAGACACCCGTGCTTCTGAGGATCAACTTGAAAACATACTCCATGCGCTGCTGCAAATCCCGGATGGATTTAATGCTCATCCTAAGTTGATGCGGCAGTTTGAACGCCGGAACGAAAAACTACGGAAGTCAGGACAGCTCGACTGGGCATTTGCTGAGGCACTGGCATTTGGCACCCTCCTTCAGGAAGGAACGACTGTTCGCCTGAGTGGTCAGGATTCCAGGCGTGCAACTTTCTCGCAGCGCCATGCCGTGATTTACGATCAAATCACGAACGCAGAATACATTCCCTTGAATCATATCACTGAAGAACAAGCGAGGCTGCATATCTACGACAGTCTACTATCCGAATATGCGGTAGCCGCATTCGAATACGGATATTCCGTCCAGAACCAGGACGCCCTAGTAATCTGGGAGGCACAATTCGGGGACTTCGCCAATGGTGCACAAATCGTCTTTGACCAATTTCTATCCGCCGCCGAAGAAAAATGGGGCCAGACTTGTAGCTTGGTCGCGCTGCTTCCACACGGATACGAAGGACAGGGCCCCGAACATTCATCTGCGCGCCTGGAGCGCTTCCTCCAGCTTTGTGCTGAAGGAAATATGATCGTCTGCAACTTGAGTACACCTGCAAACTATTTTCATGCGCTGAGGCAGCAGGTTTTACGGGAGGTAAAAAAGCCGCTCGTGCTCATGACTCCCAAGAGCCTCCTACGCCATCCAAAGACCGTTTCTTCGCCAAAAGAGTTGACGGAAGGAGAATTCCTGCCTGTCATTGGTGCCGACAAAGATCCCGCCAAAGTTAAACGAATTGTGGTCTGCAGTGGTAAGATTTATTACGACTTATTATCTGAACTTGATAAGCATCCAGACGAGCAGGATCGTATCGCGCTGATCCGGCTTGAGCAATATTACCCGTGGCCCCACGATGCCCTCTACAAGGAGCTGGAACGATACAATACCGATGTAGAGATCTGCTGGGCTCAGGAAGAACCAGCAAACATGGGAGCTTGGACTTATGCTCGTCCACTACTGAAAAGTACACTCCGCTCCGCAAAATTTGGGCATGATCCCCGCGTTCAGTACGCAGGTCGTCACCCGAGTGCCAGCCCGGCCACAGGCAGCTCAATGGTTCATCAACTCGAGCAGGATGAAGTTATTGCGAGCGCCCTACTACTCTCTTAGATAGGTGGTATCCTTTCGGAGGATTTTGCCAACTTTGACTTAGCTTGACCTCAAGTCAATATTTTCGGTCTTGCCCAAGAGTCGCAACAACTAATACCGCCGGTTATGCATTCGTGCATTGCGGGCGGCTTTCTCTTTCGCTATCCTTCGATCTTCCGATGGCTTTGTGAAAGCCATGTTCTGTCGATATTGACGTAATACCCGGCTACGATTTACGGCGCGTTTGAATCGCCTGAGTGCCCGGTCAATATTTTCTTTTTCTTTGACTTTTACGCCAATGCCAATGTGAAATGCCAACTGACTACCTTGATTTAATGTTGTTGTGGGAAAAAGTAAGACCACCTTCTACAACACTACCCAGTGTGTGTTCCTGAAATCCAACATTTTGTGTGTTAACTGGTCAAAATTCGCGCAAACAGGGATTTATCCTTCCCTTCTCGTGACATGTTACAACTTGACGGTCAGTTGAAGTACTGCGCTCCTCCTTGTCAACATTTCGTCAATTTCGAAGCGAGAATCCTGCCGAGGCCCTGCATCATCCGAAGGATAGAGATCCCACACATCACGTTCCTCTTCCGTATGCAGCCCGAGGTCTACTCGAATCCCATCTGTAAGTTGAAGCCCCGCGCCAAATGACATGCCAAAACGATCTCCTATTTGTCGCCCATCTGGAGGGGAGACAGCTGCCGGATCTTTGTAGGGCGAAGAGCGAAATGCCAGCCCCCATCTGAGATCAACGAACCCGATTTCAAACTCGGTACCCAGAGCATAATTCAAGGCGACACCATATTCACTATCAATCACACGGTTCACCTCACTGAACACCTCTGCCCCTTCACTCGAGCTCAATCTAAGCTGCGTCCAGTCAATAACCTCCGCTTCTCCCGTAAGCATGGCTATTCCACCATCCAGTCGCAGTCCGACCCCCAAACGCCATGGTGAACGCACTGAGTATTCGAAGAAACCATTGCCAATATCATCCGCGTGGTCACCATATGTAACAGAGCCTCCGAGATCAAATCGCGTGGTGAATTGCTCCCCGTAGCTTTCCTCAAAGTACGACCAGGTCGGAGATTCGAGCGTCACACCGAAGCGAATCCTGTCTCTCAAGTTTCCACTCATTCCGGCTCGGAGGTTGATCCCAGCCATATCGGAACTCAATGTTTGTTGATAGTCAAGCTCGTTAAATCCCTCCAACAATGTACCGTCGTCAAGCAACACGTTATACTGATCAGCCGTGTTCTCATTCAAGATGTCACTTTCTGTAAAGTTGTAGTCGAAACGATAGTCACCGACAAAGATGTTTACAGAGGCACCTACCATAATATCTTTGGTTGCCTGCCATGCCAGTCCTGCATTCAACTCATACGCCTCCCCTGATTCTGAAACCAGGACCGACTGCTCGATTAAGGTACCCGGTACAACCGTTGAATAGAACGGGTATTCCCCCTGTTCATGAAGTTCCCTGAAGTACTCGAAGATTCCGCCGTTAAAAGCTGCAAAGGGTAAATCTGCCAACTCTCCAAGATCCCCATCCTGGTTTATGGAGTACTCGTTGTCAAATGGCAGGAAGGACGTCGAGATGGTGCTCTCAACATTCTCTCCGACAAAGTTGAGTCCACGTGAAAAGTCACGCGTCTGACTGAGTGCCAGCCCGCCAACCAATTTACCTCGTGCCACAGGTACATCGTACAGAAACGCCAAATTCCCTAAGCCTGTATTGTCCATTGATGTCGAAACGACGTCACGGTCGAACCCGCCTGCCAAGATTTTGGAGTCATTTATAGCATCAAACCCTCTGAGGGATATCACGAGTTTATTGCCGTCTACATACCCTAACCCAGCCGGATTACCGTACATAGCACTGTAATCTCCAAATCCAGCAAAACCACGTATAGACATCCCCGTCATACGTGCTCCCACCGACATATCACGCTGGTGCAGTCCCCATACTTCATCGGCTGTCTGCGCGATGGTCGGAGATACAGTAATCATCATAACTGTAGCGGTGATTGTACCGGCAGTAAATCTTCGAAGAATGCGGACTGACTGTTTCATTGATCCTTCTTATTGTCTCTTGATGAATGTTTTGCGTTTTTTGTGAGCATACTCCCCCTAGATACTCCCGATTTAATTTCAGAAGCTGGTCTTGGGAAAAAAGCTTTTCTTTCCTTTGGAGATTAGTTGCCTCTACGAGGCGCGGAACGGGTGCCTGAACGTTTTGCCGGAGTTGACGAGGTGCTCCCGCCAGACCTCGGCGCTGACCGAGTAACAGGTCTACTTGGTGGCGTTGAACGCGTTGTTGGTCTGCTTTGCGGCGTTGAACGTGTCGTCGGTCTGGAACTCGAACGGGTGCCCGATGACCCGCGGGTACGCGGCGTTGAACGCGTCGTTGGCCTCGAACTCGGACGGGTTCCCGATGAACTGCGGGTACGTGGCGTTGAACGCGTCGTTGGCCTCGAACTCGTACGGGTACCCGATGAACTGCGAGTGCGGGGCGTTGAACGCGTCGTCGGCCTGGTACTCGAACGAGTGCCCGACGAGCTGCGAGTACGCGGCGTTGAACGTGTCGTTGGCCTGGTACTTGAACGGGTTCCGTTTATTGTGCCACGACGGACCGTTCCTCTGTCAGCAGGGACGCTTCGTGTGACCCCACGACGAGTCCGTGAAACCGCTTCATCCTCACCCACCGAGCGCTGAACTCCACGGGTTCTGCTACCGGCTGCTACCACACCACCACGGGTTCGACTCCTGGCCAGCACACTTTCCTGTTTACCTCGATCTGCTACTGCATTGCGCCGACCAACAAGAATATCATCCCGATCAGTCCCATAGCGGCCACCACGTGATCTCACCCCTCCACGACCGATCCGTGATCCGCGAGGACCATAGTTACCAGCATATCTTGCCCGATAGCCCCATGGGGTACCATAATATCCATATCCCCAGTGAGAATATCCCCCTCCACCATAAGGATAACCGGCATAGAAGTAAGGATCATACCACCCGTAGCGATAAGGAGACGAGTATAAAAACGGCCTGCCCCAACCAAAGCTCAGATACAGACTCGAGCCACCATACCAGTAGTCATCATAAAAGGGATCGTAAAACGGGTCAAACGAATAAGGATGACCATAAAAGGTAGCAAAGTGCCTGCGATAGCGTGACGAGCGGTAGTAATAATGGTCGTAATAGTAATTGTCCACCACAACACTATCTCCGTGCGGAGTACTGTACTCTGTAACCTCTTGATAATCTGGCTCCCTCTCGAAATAACTCGAACCCAACTGGGTATAGCACCCTGCAGTGAATAACAAAGTCCCTAGGATGAGACTAATACTGGACACTGTTCCTGTTGATTTTTTTGAATGCTCTTTCATGAGTCCATCGCTTGTCTGGTGGGGATGAGTGGTAACTCGCTATGCTCAGGTTTGGTTCGGTAATATACTAGACGCTACTGCCAACCGAAAGGTAGCACATGCGTCTATGTAATTGGACCCGCAAATATCGGACCACTCGCGAAAAAAGCCGGTATGGTGATCTTGATTAACACTGACATTATGTCGTAAATCCAGGGGAATCAGATACGGAATCCCACTTCACGACCGACAGGATTTCTGGGGAATTCTGCAGTCACTGCACGGATATGCGGAGGCACCGGTGAGGATGCCAACGTCAGAGTTCTGCGGGATTCAATAAAGGTGCTGACTTCAGGGGCATTGCCGGAGACTCCTGAGAAAACCGATTTGGAACACATAGTGAATCCTGCGTTACACGGGGACCATCCAGTTTATGATTGATGAACTATCGACTGCTCGGCCGAACCGGATTTCCTGTGAGCGAAATTGGGTACGGTATGTGGGGAATGTCCGGCTGGAAAGATTCCGATGATACCCAGTCCATGGAGTCTATGCAACGCGCAGTAGACCTCGGTTGCACGTTTTTTGATACGGCCTGGGCGTACGGAGATGGCCATAGTGAAAGCCTCCTAGGGAAGTTAGTACGAGCTAACCCTGACAAACGCCTCTATACAGCATCAAAGGTTCCACCAAGGAATCGAGCTTGGCCCAGCCAACGTGAACATACTCTTGACGACTGTTATCCTCCTGCTTACGTCCGCAGGTATATTGACTTGAGTCTAATAAATACAGGCCTGGAACAACTGGACCTCATGCAACTCCATACATGGGAAGATTCGTGGCTGGATGATGACCGCTGGATCCAGGAACTCCAAAGCGCAAAAGAGAATGGAAAAATCGGATCCATTGGGATCAGTCTCAATCGATGGGAACCATGGAACGGTATCAAAGCAGTACGAAGTGGGCTCGTAGACTGTGTCCAAGTGATCTACAATATCTTTGACCAGAACCCTGTTGACGAGCTCTTTCCTGCCTGCGAAGAGCATAACGTGGGGATCATTGCCCGTGTCCCCTTTGATGAAGGCACACTGACGGGTACGATCACACTCGACTCAACTTGGCCCGAAGGAGACTGGCGCAATACCTATTTTGTAGAAGAAAATTTGCGAAGCAGCGTGGCACATGTTGAGCCGCTGCGAGCGATTGTGCCCCCAAACAGTAGCATGCCCGAAATGGCTCTCCGCTTTATCCTGAGTAATCCAACCGTAAGCACTACGATTCCGGGAATGCGTAAACTGAACCATGTGGTGGCTAACATTGCAGCCAGTGATCGAGGCCCTCTGGGACCCTCTCTACTCCAAACCCTTTATAATCACCGCTGGGACCGTGAACCTACATCCTGGTCGCAATAACCTCTGAACCCACTGCCTTCGATCTGCCAATTGCTACCCCGCCAAATCACTGCATCTGACCGCCACACACACGTGGCATCTTATGTACCGCGTAGCTTTTTTTATTCCACTGCTTTTTACCGCACAGGTGGCTGCACAGTCCTGGGGGACGGTTCAGGGTACGGTCACTGAATCCGGGAACGGACTGCCACTTCCGGGAGTGAGCATTCTGGTCAACGACACAAATTTTGGTACGGCCTCAAATGACTCTGGAAGCTATACCCTACAGCTTCCTACAGGGAGATATGCTCTGCGATTTTCGTATGTGGGGTTTGCCAGTCGCCTTGATTCTGTAGTCGTATCATCGCGCTCCATTACGACTCTGGACGTCCAACTTGTCCCCACGATCTTAGAAGGCGAAGAGCTAGTGGTAGAAGACGAGACTATACTTGGCGCCGGTGTGCAACAGATTGCACCGGAGCAGGTGCGCCGGATGCCGTCTCCCTTCAAAGGATTTCAGGCGCTCCTCGTGCTACCCGGTGTATCGGCCAACAATGAGCTCTCCAACCAATACTCTGTGCGCGGAGGAGGATTCAACGAGAATCTGATCTTCCTTAACGGCTTCGAAATTCATATGCCGTTTCGCCCAAGACAAGGTGAGCAGGAAGGGCTAGGACTCTTTAACCCGGAATTGGCACGTCGCATTACCCTTTATACTGGAGGGTTCCCTACGAAGTATGGAGGCAAGATCTCTTCTGCATTGGATATTGAATACGCTCCATCAACAAATTTTACAACCAGTGCAACCCTGTCCCTACTTGATGGAACTGCAACAGCCGCGGCAACCAGTGGATCATTCTCCTGGCAAATTGGACTTCGTAAAGCGAGAGCTCGACGTTTTTTCTCAACCCAAGAGCTGAAAGGTAACTACCAACCTGATTACCAGGACGTCCAGACACGACTTACCTACCGCCTGACTCCCCGTCATGAACTTGAATTTGTTGGACTTTATGCAGATCATGAATTCCGGCTGGATCCGCGCGGACGGCGGACATTTTACGGGACGGTGTCTGCAGACGGCGGCTCCTCAGATATTCGATCCGTCTGGCTTTCCTATTCCAGTAACAGCGAAGAAGTCGATGGATATCAAACCGGCCTTGCCGGACTACGCCTGAGAAATCACGTGGGTACAAGATGGACGCTCCAACACGATGTGAGCCTGTACATGACACAGGAGCGGGAGTCCTACACACTTGAAGGAAATGCCGTGCTGTATGATATTGTCACTGACAGCAATGCTGACCGTCTAGAAATTCCGAGGGGTCTGGCGCGTCAGGAAGATTTGGCAAATAACACAATCACCGTAACCACTCTGGCAGGCCGGGGCCTCTACCACTGGACCAGTAGCAGGCATGTGGTTGAGTCTGGCTGGCATCTAAAACGATTCGCCTTTGATGACAGACTCATGGAGGAATCCATTGTCCTGGGAAAAGACCTCGAGATGGAACCCGTTCGGATTGTTGTAGACAGCCTCAAGGGAACCACAACGCTCAATACTTCGCAGATTAGCCTGCATGTCGAAGATTCCTACAGCGTCAATGAGGTGACCCTCCTGAACGCAGGTATCCGGACAGATTGGTATGAGTTCAATCAAGAATGGACTTTTTCACCCCGAGCAAGCCTGCGTTATGAAGCATCGAAAGAACTAACCCTCACTGCATCGGTGGGTATTTACTATCAGCAGCCTACGTACCGCGAGCTGCGTGGCACTCCGGGAGCAGATGTGCCGCTTGCCCAATCTCTGAACCGTTCCCTTCGCTCACAGCGCTCCGTACAAATGACCGGCGGCGCAGAACTCTTTGTGCCACAAAGAAGGCTCTACCTGCGCGGCGAAGCCTACTATAAGAAACTGGCAAACCTGATCAGTTACTCCCTAGAAAATGTGAGAATTAACTACAGCGGACTCAACGACGCAAGCGGTCATGTGTACGGCCTGGATCTTCAGGCCAGAGGGGAATTTGTGCCCGGCATGGAAAGCTGGATCAATTACAGCTTCATGGTTGCACGTGAGCGATTTCTTCCGCAGTATACCACACATCTGAATGCTGGCCTACGGCCCAGACCTACAGACCAGCGCCATACCGTCGCTCTGTTTGTGCAGGACTACATCCCGATGGACCCCACCTGGAAGCTGCATATGCGTATTCTGTTCGGGAGTGGCCTCACATATACTCCTCCAATCCCAGGTGAACGTATTGGAAGCGTTGTCACCCAAATTCCAGGAAACAGGCACTCCGCCAGATACCCCGAATTCCGGCGAATTGACTTTGGGACCACAAAGATTATCACCTTGAGTAATCGCCCAAGACCTTTGCAGTTGGAAATAACCGCCGAGATGCTGAACATATTTGACATCATCAACACCGTTGCCTACTCCTGGCTGCCAGATGCAACCGGCATCTGGCAGCGTATTCCAACACGCCTGACCCCGCGTACTATCAATCTACGACTGCGTACATCATTTTGAATAACTATTCCCTTCGTCAACCGGTAAGCCTGACCGTCGTCTCCGACCGGGATTCACCTCAATGGCAACCCAATACATTGGATTTTGTATCACACGCCTACAATTGATCTGTTGAAGTATTCTGACCAGACGTAACAAAACCTTTTGCGCCTCTGTCACGGCGCATTTGCAGTCCCTGCCTCCTCTCTGTCGGTATTCGCTTTTCCTGGCACTGATGGTGCTTGGGTCACTGGCTGGAACTGAGGCTGCTGCCCAAGCTCCCTTAAAACCCGCAAAAGCTGCTGCATACAGCATCGTTCTGCCAGGGCTCGGACATAAATATGCCAATGGGGGCAGGTGGAGTCGACGCGCAGCACTCTATACCATTGCAGATGCGATTCTCGTAGCAGGCCTGGTCACAAGTGAATGGCAGCGCAGACACCTAGTTGAAAGCTATCAGACATGGGCTGCATCCTATGCCGGTGTCACGAATGCAGGCAAAGATCGTCGGTTTTATATCACCATCGGGAATCATCTTTCGTCTGATGAATATCGTGAAGCCCAGCTGCGAAACCGGCGCGTTGACTTAGTCAATTATGTAGATGATCCGGCGTTCCACTGGACATGGCAAAACATACAGGATCTCCAGCGATATCGAGACCTCCGAAGAAGCTCCGAGTCGTGGGCACAGCAAAGAGGAGGAATTATCGCCGCACTCGTAGCCAACCGTGTAGTCTCCAGTGTATCCGCTCTGCTTGCGGCCCGGCGCAAGCGTGAAAGTAGCCTGCAGATCGCCGTCATTCCCGGTCCCACCGTTCAAGTTGCGTTTACCATGTAGTTTATGTGTACTCGTGCTGGAGATTAATTTGAACTCTTCCAGGACAAGCGAATCCGCAAAAACCCGTACCTTGGGGAATCTATCACGGGTCCTTAGCTCAGTTGGTTAGAGCGCTACGTTGACATCGTAGAGGTCGATGGTTCGAATCCATTAGGACCCACCGATCAGATCTGTATGTTCTGATTTCTTTGTTCTTCGAATCAAACACTTACTATCATCGCAAAAAATATACAAACACGCATTAATGATGCCATTGATGCAAACATAGTACGAGTTGTTGATCCACAGGGAAAACATGGCGTGTACTCGCTAGAGAAAGCCATGGAAATGGCGCAGGAGCAGGCTCTGGATCTCGTTGAAATCGCACCTAATGCCGACCCCCCTGTCTGTAAGATTATGGATTATGGGAAGTTTCTCTATGAGAAAAATAAAAAGGAGCGCGATGCCCGCAAAAAACAACATCAGACACAACTCAAAGAAATCCGGTTTCGCCCTCGCACAGACACTCATGACTTTGAGTTCAAGGCAAAGCATGCCCGGGAATTTCTTATGGATGGTCATAAAGTGCGTGCCTATGTCCAATTCAGGGGCCGTGACATCATCTATAAGGAGCAGGGAATGCTCATCCTTGCGCGGCTCGTTGATGCCCTGAAAGAGGTTTCCAAGCTGGATCAGGAACCCCGAATGGAGGGCCGACGCATGACTGCGATACTGACTCCATTAAAACCAAAGTAACTGGGAACCTAGTCTTATTCCTGTGGTTCACTTGGGTTCTGATTATTTCGGAACGATGCCGAAGATTAAATCCAACAGCGGTGCAAAAAAACGTTTTTCCCGCACGGCCTCTGGGCGGCTAAAGCGTGCGCATGCGTACAAGAGTCATATCCTGACCAAAAAGAGCCGTAAGCGTAAGCGGGAGCTAGGGAAAAAGACGTTGATCGATAAAAGTGATGAACCGCGCATCAATCGCCTGTTAGGATCCTCCTAGTGATCGAAACATTCTTGAATTATGCCACGCGCACGTAATAGGGTCGCCTCCCGCCAGCGAAGAAAAAAAGTCCTTGGTATGGCCAAGGGATACTGGGGGAGTCGAAGTAAAGTATATACCGTAGCAAAACATGCGGTTGATAAAGGACTGGAGTATTCCTACAGGGATCGTCGTAAGCGTAAGCAGCAGTTCAGGCGACTCTGGATTGCTCGTATTAATGCAGCCGCACGCCTCCACGGTACAACCTACTCACGCCTGTCCGGTGCACTTCGTAAACAGGAAATTGCCCTGAATCGAAAGGTTCTCGCGGATCTGGCCATGAACGAGCCTGCAGCCTTTGCACGCGTTGTGCAGGAAGCCCATCAAGCGGATGACGCAATACCTGCCTAACGCATTTTTCTTTTTCGGTACCTTACCTGGCTAGGGGCCGAATGTATGAAGGTGAGCACATTCCCGCCCCTGTGAATGCAGGCATGGCGGGTTTTTTTTTGCAGTAAAATGGATACAAATTTAGAAAAGCTCAAAACAGCTGCTGCAAACATAACAGAGGAAATCTCCAGCGCCAAGCTTACGACGGCTTCAGACAGGGAGGCATTCCGGATCCGTTTCCTCGGACAAAAGCGTGGGTTGATTACCCATCTCTTTAAAGAAATTCCGCATTTACCAAAAGAGGATCGCCGCTTTGCAGGACAGCTTTTGAACGCACTGCGGAAAGAAGCACAAACTACACTTGACTCCGCCAATCAAAATCCCCCCCTAGATCCGATTAATCTCTCCGAAATCGATCTTACACTTCCTGGCCGGCGGAATCAATGGCCGGGATCCCGACATCCCATCACGCTTGCCCTGTCGAAAATCACGGACATCTTCCATCGCATGGGATTTACCATTGCAGAGGGCCCTGAAATGGAAGACGACTGGCATAATTTCACCGCGCTGAATTTTCCCAAGGATCATCCTGCGAGAGACATGCAGGATACGCTCTTCATTGATGAAAAGAGTCCCGATCAACCTCGGATCATGATGCGGACTCATACCTCACCTGTACAGATCCGTACGATGATGGCCGGAGAGCCTCCATTTCGGTTGATTGCTCCGGGCCGGGTCTACCGTAATGAAACGATTACGTACAAGTCCTATTGCCTTTTTCATCAGGTTGAAGGGTTGGTCGTTGATGAGGGGATCACAATGGCCGACCTGAAGGACACGCTTTACCGGTTTGCCCGTGCATTCTTTGGCGAAGATGTGAAATTACGCTATCGCTCCAGCTTTTTCCCATTTACCGAACCTAGCGCAGAACTGGATATCTGGTGGGATCTGCCCGACCACCCGGACGGAGGTCGCTGGATGGAAATCCTTGGCAGTGGCATGGTGCACCCCAATGTCTTGAAAGCTGTGGGGATTGACCCTGAGCGTTACACTGGATATGCCTTTGGCATGGGAGTTGAACGTCCCGCCATGCTTCACTACGATATCAAGGACATACGACTCTTTTATGAAAATGACGTGCGCTTCCTAGCACAGTTTCAGGGAATTCCAGGATGAAGATCTCATATAACTGGCTGTCTGAATACGTAGATCACGGATTACCCCCCGGAGAGCTTGCAGACTCCCTGACCATGTCCGGGCTGGAGGTTGAACATATAGAACAAAGTGACCTCTCTCTGGATGGTATCATTGTCGGACATGTGGTATCCGTCCGCTCCCACCCAGAAGCGGATCGCCTGAGGCTTTGTGATGTTGATCTTGGAGATGGTGAAACCAAACAAATTGTCTGTGGTGCTCCCAATGTTGCTGCGAATCAACGGGTTCCCGTTGCAACCGTCGGTACTAAACTGACCATCAACGAAAAAACCGTCAAAATCAAGAAGTCACAAATCCGCGGGCAGGTGTCTATGGGGATGATTTGCGCAGAAGACGAACTAGGGCTATCTGAGGACCATCGTGGCATTATGGTCCTCACCGGCACTTCCACCGTCGGCGAGTCCCTGAAAGATTATCTACGTCGGGAGCATAGTCTTACCGGTGACACCACACTTGATTTGGCTATCACGCCAAACCGCCCCGATGCGATATGCCATTTTGGAGTTGCCCGAGACCTCTCTGCACTACAGAATGCACCCCTGAAATTTCCTGACATCACTACTCCACCTTCTGGGGCTGAGGCTGAAAAACACATTGATATCCAGATCCAGTGTCCGGAAGTATGTTGCCGATACACTGCAATGATCGTTCGGGGAGTCACGGTTGGACCTTCTCCTGTATGGCTAAAACAACGTCTGGAGTCGGTTGGACTGCGATCCATTAACAATATCGTAGATGTGACGAATTTCGTGATGTATGAGTGCGGTCAGCCGCTGCATGCATTCGACTATGATCGTATCGCTCAAAAAAAGATCGTCGTTCGCGAATCTATGGAGGGCGAAAATTTTGTCACGCTTGATGAAAAAGAGCACACCTTAGGGAGTGGAGTTGTACTAATTTGTGACGGAGAGCAACCAGTGGCCATTGGGGGACTGATGGGGGGAAAAAACTCTGAAGTCGATGACTCGACCACGAATGTATTGATTGAAAGTGCCTGGTTTGATCCAACGCGCACAAGACGTTCTTCCAAAGTACTGGGCATTTCGACTGATGCATCCTACCGATTCGAACGCGGAGTAGACACCGCACTCCAACCATGGGCAGCTATGCGCACAGCCATGCTTATTGCAGAATTGGCTGGAGGATCCATCGTCCCAGGGATGGTTGATGCACACCCAAAACCGATCCCTCCTTCTACCATTGATCTAAGGATCTCCCGCATAAGCAAAATTCTTGGTATCCAGATTGAGCGCCGGAGAATCCTTCAAATTCTCGAATCCCTAGGGTTTGCACCACGTGAGACTGCGGAGGGGATAGTTTCCTGCGTCATCCCCACGTACCGTCCCGACGTTCATCTGGAAGTTGACCTGATTGAGGAGATTGCACGAATTTATGGTCTCGAAAATATTGCCTTGCCTAAACAGACCTTGCTACAGTTATCTATTCCCCTACCCCGCCCGGCCGATCTGTTGCGAGAACATGCACACGCCCATTTGACCGGTCATGGATTCCGGGAGATCTATACCAACAGTCTGTTACCGAATGATGTAGCCACGCAGTTCAGCCAGCCAGTACTTGATTCTGATGATCCTCCGGCTCGTACCCTGAACGCAGTTTCCAAATCTATGGCAACCCTACGACCCTCGCTACTGCCTGGTATGCTGATGGCCATGCAGCGGAATGTGAACCATTCGCAACGGGTATTGCGGTTTTACGAGTTTGGCCATGTCTTTCATCACAGCAAGCGTGCAGCGGCATACATTGAAAATTTTTCAGAATATGACGTACTTCTGTTAGGGATCTGCGGTGCAGTCCGTCCCATAGGTTGGGATAGCGATCCGCGTGCCGCAGATTTTTTTGACCTAAAGGGGGATGTGAGTCAGCTACTCGGTGCATTGCAGCTCGACACTTTGAACATGCAACCCAACTATGACCCGACAGAGATCACTGACTATCACATTATCCTCCACTCTGACAGCGCCCGCATCGGAATCATTGCAAAACTATCTGGAGCGATCCAGGAATCCTTTGATCTTCCCGACCCCGTCTTCTTTGCGGAATTCAACTGGACCCGACTCCTTCTTTTGCATGAAAAAAATCCTCATCAAACCTATACTCACATCTTGCCCTTTCCTGCTGTGGAGCGAGATCTTGCAGTGTCTGTAGACCAGTCACAACCCGTTGGACCCATGATCACCACATTGCGTGAAATAGGTCAACCACTTCTAAGGAATGTGGATGTCTTTGACATATACACAGGAGATCGAGTCTCTGCGGGCAAAAAAAGTATTGCCTTTGCGCTCCGCTTTGGAGGAAATCGAACCCTGCGCGACAAAGAAATTGATCATGTGATGGGAGCTATTGTTAATGCTTTTTCTGAACAATTTGGTGCCACCTTGCGCAGTTGATCCATAGTTGATAATCTTAAATTGAACCTTTACCTTACCTTGGGTAGTTCAAAGTCGCTCAGGAATACTGCATCATGCCCGCCGAAAGAAAAGGTCAGCCCCAGGAACCTGGATCGCGTCAACTTGAGCACGAGTTTGATATTCCCTCGTCTATTGTTTTGCGGGGATCCGTATCCTTAAGGCAGTTGCGCGATCGTGTACAAGCTGTGGTGAAAGAGCTTGACCACCTCAGAGAGAAAAATCGAAAGCTTGCAAAACAAATTTCTGATCTTGAATCTGCTCCGAGCCAGACTTCCAAGACAACGAATCTTACGTTTGAAGAAAACAAAGAACAGTTGCTTAAAAAGGTCAACTCCTTCATAGAAACAATTGACCATTACTTGAGCATTAATGAAGAAAGGGCCGATTAAATGAAGCATGAATCCATTACAGTGCGAATTCTAGATCGGGACTATCCCCTCTTGGTACAGAGCAGTGACGTTTCGACGATCTACAGCGTTGCTGAAAATGTAAATCAGCGGATGAAGTCCTTCAAGGAAAAACATCCAGAGCAACCCGATTTGGTGGCTGCTGTATTCACAGCCATGGAATTATCTGAAGAACTGCTTGGTGCAAAAGAAACATCTAATGTTCTATTGAACGCGATCGATCGGGAGGCAGATTATCTTGGCAGGGAGCTCACAAAGGCCCTAAAACACCCCGATACCTCCGAGCAATAGCGGAACCGCAGCACTCCAACACTGTATCCCCTACCCGCGGGCACCCGTAGCGGTCCAGGCACGTGAACCGTCAATTTTATTCATAGGGAGTTGACTTCAATTCTGGACGCTAGGCCTCAACCTCTATTGGTCGTGTTTCGCGCAGAGGATCGTGGAAGGGTTTGAGCAGCACCCAATCGTATGAAAAAGGGTTCACACCCGCCGCTGCGGACGCTCGCGCCCCGTAAAAGGAACCCTTGCGGGGTGAGGTGGTATCGCTATTCTAACGAAACTGTAATAATATGGACGGCATGCAAGCCGTCCTGTTGTTGTCGACATTTGGGGTGGGACTAAGCGTTGCTTGGTTAATCTCTCGCTTGAATGCTCGGAGTACGCTAAATCGGGCACGCCAAAAGGCATCGTCGATCTTAACCTTGGCGGAGGAAGAATCTGAATCTCTAAGAGAGAAGGTTATAATTGATGCTAAATCAACACTCGATCATGAACGCCGTGAACTTGACTCCAATAAAGCTGCACTCAATCAGGAGCGGGAGGCTCTAGAGCGGGACAAACGACGGCTCAAGCTAAAAAGTGACCGCCAGCGAAAAAAACTCAACAACAGGAATCGGCGCTTAACAAAAAAACAGGACGTACTACTTGAAGCAACTCAGATAATTGAGCTTCTTCAGAAAGAAAGTGAGAGGGTCAACCGTCAGGCTGAGAAGCTGCATACGGAGGTTGCGAGGTTGTCCAAGGACGCATCTCAGCGTCTTGACAGGTTGGATGCCCAAAAGCGAGGGCTGGATTCCCGGGAGTCGCGCGTCAAGGCTCTCACCCATGAACTAGTCCATAAACTGGAAGGAGTTGCCGATCTAACGCAGGACGAGGCCCGTCAACACCTGCGCGAAGAACTCCTCGAGAAAGCACGGGAAGATATCTCACTGGAATTAGTGGAATTGCGAGATCAGGCACAGATCACTGCAAAAGAGGAGGCGTGCAAGGTTATCCTCACCACCATGCAGCGCCTCGCGTCTGATGAAGCCGAATCCCATTCCGTATCCGTTGTCCCCATCACTTCTGAAGATATTAAAGGACGTGTAATCGGCCGGGAAGGTAGGAATGTCATTGCGTTCGAGGCTGCCACGGGAGTTGACCTGCTTGTTGACGATACCCCAGGTGCCATCGTCGTCAGTTCATTTGATCCCTATCGACGTGAAGTTGCGCGAACCGCCCTGTCCAATCTCATACGGGATGGGCGTATTCATCCTGCCAGTATTGAGCGCTTTGTTGCGAAGGCTGAGGAGACCCTCACAGATGAGATCCATAGAACCGGAGAACGTACACTCCTTGACCTGAAATTACGCGGGATGCACAAGGAGCTCGTATCCATCGTTGGGAAAATGAAGTATCGCACGAGCTACGGCCAAAATCTGCTCAATCATAGTATTCAGGTTGCGAACCTTTGCTCCATCATGGCTTCCGAGATGGGGCTCGATTCCCGGATGGCTCGGCGTTCAGGCCTATTGCATGACATTGGGAAGGTGCTCCAGGAATCAAATGATCAGCCCCATGCACTCGTGGGGATGGAGTATTGTAAACGGTACGGAGAACATCACCTGATCTGTAATGCCGTAGGGTCTCACCATGACGAGACCGAAATGACTTCCCTTTATGCCCCAATCGTGCAAGTGTGTGATGCAATCAGTGGGGCACGTCCGGGGGCGCGACATATACGCCGCGACGAATACATTGAACGCTTGCAGGATATGGAAGCGATTGCAATGTCCTTTGACGGGGTCACCATGGCATATGCGATCCAAGGCGGGCGAGAACTCCGTGTGATTGTCCAGTATTCCAAAGTATCCGACGAAAGGACACGAGAACTCGCGGTAAATATTTCCACCCGGATCCAGGACGAACTCACCTATCCGGGCCAGGTCAATGTTACGGTGATTCGTGAACTTCGAAAAACATCCGTTGCCCGATAATAATGAATCGACTCTTCCTTCTTTTTATTTTTCTACTTTTTCCTGTGAGCTGTACTCAGGATACAACTATGGACCATGCCCACAGATTGGCCCAGGAGCATCTTATCATTGACGGTCATATTGATGTCCCATATCGCTTATCGACGTACATGGAAGATATCAGCCAAGAAACCGTAGGCGGAGATTTTGACTACCCCAAGGCAGTGGCCGGTGGACTCAACGCGCCGTTCATATCAATTTATATTCCGAGCGTACGCCAAGACATTCCGGGATCGGCAAAATCACTGGCGGACTCGTTGATTGATATGGTCGAAGGGTTTGTGACCCACGCACCCGACAAATTCGCCATCGCGACTCGATCATCTGACTTGGCCGAGCACAAGGACGCTGGCTTAGTCTCGCTTCCTATGGGCATGGAGAATGGTGCACCGATTGAGAGTGTGGAAGATCTGGAACATTACTACGAACGCGGGATCCGCTACATCACACTCACACATGGCAGAGATAATCATATTTCTGATTCTTCCTATGACTCTACTCAGACTTGGGGAGGTCTCAGTCCATTTGGTGTGGAGGTCGTTGATCATATGAACCGAATGGGAATCATCGTGGACATTTCGCATTTGACTGACAGTGCGATCGAACAGGTATTACAACACACCGCAGCACCTGTACTCGCCACCCACTCTTCCGCCCGACACTTTACTCCCGGCTGGCAACGCAACATCAGTGATAATCTGATTAAAGCAACCGCCGCCAACGGTGGTGTGATCATGGTCAGCTTTGGCTCCTTGTTTGTGCGTGGAGAATACTATGTCCAAAACCAAGCCTTAAGTGCTGCGATTAACGCCTATTTAGAAGAAAACAATATTGACCCTGAAAGTGAAGAGGGCTTTCTTTACCGCGAAAGACAGCGAAAATCAAATCCAATAGGCACAGTGGGTGATCTCGTTGACCACATTGATCATATCGTTGATCTTGTTGGGATTGACCATGTAGGCCTTGGTAGTGATTATGACGGAGTCACCGGACTTCCAGAAGGTCTAGAAGATGTTTCTACGTACCCCAATCTGATTGCCGAGTTGATACGCCGCGACTACACTGATGAAGATGTTGCCAAAATTCTTGGAGGAAATGCACTCAGGGTCTGGCAACAGGTGGAGGAGGTGGCTGCAAATTATGCTCCCCGAACAAACTCTGAGACGAACGCCGACACCTGATCATCAGCAACCCGCACCTGCTCCAATGTGTCCCGGTTACGAATCGTAACCCCTGCCCCGCCAAGAGTCTCACTGTCAATGGTGATGCATAGTGGCGTACCTGCTTCGTCCATTCTGCGATAACGCTTGCCGATTGAGCCCTTTTCGTCGTAAAACACATTCCATTCACGGCGAAGGTCAGCCGTGATAGTACGTGCACGCTCTGGCATCCCATCCTTGCGTAGAAGTGGAAAGATCCCCACCTTGATGGGAGCAATGGACGGTGCAAATGACATGACTGTACGGCTCTGCCCCTCAATCTCGTCCTGTCGGTAGGCCTCACAAAGTAGCATTAGAACCGTTCGATCCAGACCAACCGAAGTTTCCACCACAAATGGAATAAACCTGCTGCCGGATTGTTGGTGGAAAATCTGCATCTTTTTCCCGGAGTATTCCTGATGCCTTCTAAGATCATAGTCGGTACGTGAATGGATTCCTTCAACCTCCTGCCATCCGATCGGAAACTCATACTGGATATCCACAGCGGCATCTGCATAATGGGCTGGCTTTTCATGGACATGCCAACGTAATTTGGATTCTGGGATTCCATTCTGGACGTGCCAGTCCCATCTTCGTGAGCGCCATAGTTCATACGCCTCCGCCTGTGTTCCCGGCTGGACGAAGTACTGCATTTCCATTTGTTCAAACTCACGCATCCGGAAAATGAATTGCCGTGCTACAATTTCATTGCGGAATGCTTTGCCAATCTGGGCAATCCCGAACGGAATCTGTACGCGTGAGGTTGCCAGTACATTCTGGAAATTAACGAAGATGCCCTGGGCCGTTTCTGGACGCAGAAATATAGAGGAATCTTCACCTGCCAGCGCTCCCACTTTCGTTTCAAACATCATATTGAACTGGCGAACATCTGTCCAGTCAAATGCACCTGAATCTGGCCCACGAATTTCTTCAGCCAGGATAAGTGCGTGAAGTGCTTTCGGCATGTCGTCCGCATTGAGTGCCTGCGTGAACTGCTCATGCACAGCATCCGCTCGCTCCGTGTTTCCTTTTGCCCTCAAACGATCAATATGCTGTTCAATTAACTGATCCGCCCGGTAACGCCGTTTAGAAGCCTTGTCATCAATGAGCGGATCATGGAATGCATCTACGTGCCCGGACGCTTTCCACACCTTCGGATGCATCAGGATTGCGGCATCTACCCCTTCAATATTATCGTTGGCATAGACCATATCATGCCACCAACGTTCCTGTACATTTCGCTTCAACTCTACGCCCAGCGGACCGTAGTCGTAAGTTGCCCCCAGCCCACCATAAATCTCCGAAGACTGGAATACAAAACCGCGACGCTTACATAGCGCCGTAATCTCATCAAATCGCTTGCTGCTCATGAGGCATAAATTTATTCGCGCAGTAAACCCCTAGAACCCGTCAATGATCAATCCAGTCAGACCTGGCAACCAGTGGCATTGATCACCATTCTCACAAAATACGGAACGTTGCAGATCGAGCTGTCCTGGGAAATGCCGGGCCATGGGAACCCCTGCCTCCATTTCAAGAACTCTTCACATGTCAATAGTCACGCACCAGGGCAGTGAGAAGCGCATCATTGGTTGGAAAAGTCCGCATGTGACGGGTGAGCGCCTGCATAGCCTCCATGGGACGACGACTGTTGAGTACCTGGAAGAGTCGATTATGCTTCTCCGCTGAGCTGCCCAAAAGCAAATCCTCGTTGCGCGTTCTTGATTTTCGAAGATTGATCGCCGGCCATACACGACGATGAGCCATCTCCCGATCTAGGACAATCTCCGCATTCCCCGTGCCTTTGAACTCTTCGAAGATCACCTCATCCATTCGGCTGCCTGTTTCAATCAAAGCCGTAGCGATCAATGTCAGTGATCCTCCATCTTCGATATTGCGAGCACTGCCGAACAATCGCCGAGGAATTCGCATCGCCCCGGAATCTAGGCCTCCAGACATCGTTCGCCCCGTACCTTCCCCCCAAAGATTAAACGTACGCCCGAGACGTGTGAGTGAATCCAAAAGAAGAACGACATCGTCTCCCAATTCAACAAGACGCTTTGCATACTCAAATGCCAGTACGGATACACGTACATGATTGAACTCCTCCTGGTCGCTGGAACTCGCGAATACCGTCGCTTTTGTGCTACGCCGGAAATCCGTTACCTCTTCGGGCCGCTCATCAACCAAAAGAGCCACCAAGTGAATGTCGGGATGATTCTGGGTTAATGACGCAGCAATTTCCTTAAGGATTAATGTTTTTCCTGTTCGAGGCGGAGCCACAATTAATGCCCGCTGCCCCTTCCCAATTGGACACGCAAGATCCACAACCCGCATGGTAATATCATTCGGGGTTTTGACTAAATCAAGCTTTGTGTCTGGATAAATAATCCGCCCCTCTTCAAACTCGTGCAGGCGTGACCATGCTTCTGGCGCAATATTCATCACCTTGGTCAAGCGAGAGACCTGTAAATCTCCTTTCTTGCCTGGACGCAGAAATCCCTCCAGAACAACACCATCACGTAACCTATACCGACTGATCAGGGACGGTGGGCAAAATGGATCACCGTCATTTTTCGGCATACCTGATCGTAATTCTCGAATAAAACCGAACTTACGATCTCCAATAATTTCAAGCATCCCTTTGAAGGGCTGCTCAGGCAACTTCGATCTTGAAGCCGCAACTCGCCGTTTTGGCATCACTGCCACACAGAAATGCGTTTTAGGTGTGAAAGATGCGCACCGAGGAACGACTGTGCGCGTAAGAGAGGATTACTACCTGCGAGTCCTACTGAATGCCGTACCCTCCTGTTCCCATCAACGCGTCATGCTAAAATTTGAAACGATTTTATGGAATCAGAGGCTGATGCATGTTGCTGGAATCGATGAAGTTGGTCGTGGTGCATTAGCCGGTCCGGTTGTAGCTGCAGCCGTAATATTTCCCCCCAATCTAATCATTGATGGCGTTCGTGACAGTAAACTGTTGCGCAAACACGCGCGTGAGGATATCCTGAAAAAAATTCGGGAGAAGGCCGTTGATCTCGGAATCGGATACGCGAGTCCGAGCGAAATTGATGCGCTTAACATTGTTCAAGCATCTCTACTTGCCATGCAACGTGCATTGGATGCCTTGAACTGCACGCCGCAGGCCCTCCTAATCGATGGCAAACAATATCTACCCAATGCGTCCTGTACACAACTGGTACTTGTGAAAGGGGACAGACGGAGTCATTCTATCGCTGCAGCATCCATCGCTGCAAAGGTGACCCGGGATCACTTGATGCAAGAGCTTCACTTTGAATGTCCTGAATACGGATGGGACCGTAACGTTGGATATCCAACCAACGGGCATTACACAGCACTTCGCGAAACCGGATCCAGTATGCATCACCGTCAAACATTTCGACTCCGATAAGCCTCCCAGCATTTTGCTGCCGCAACCTCTGGTGTCAACCCATCAAGGTCGAAGGTTTGGTGTGCCTGATTATATATCGGCTCACGTTGTCCGAGCAAATCACGGACACGTATCTCCATCTGAATCGGGGAAAGCATGCTACCATCACGGTCCTGTAACAATGGCCGCACCGTCTTGTCCTCCTGGAGCCTGCGTACCAGTTCCGTCAACCCTACCCGTAGATAAACCATCCAGGATTCTCTCAGCGCCCAAGCCAAATTCGCAGGTCTCACCAGTGTACCGCCTCCCAACGCACAGACAACGTTGTTCGGCAGCGACCTCAAAGCCCTAGATTCCAGTTCCCGAAAGGCATCTTCCCCCTGTTGTGAAAAAATCTGCTCTACGGTCATCCCAGCTAGATTGACAATGCGATCATCCAGGTCAATGAAATCAACCGAGAGCCGGGTAGCCAACCTTGCTCCGATTGTACTCTTGCCGCACCCCATAAAACCTGTAAGCAAAACTCTGGACATGATCAACTACACAATAAAAACCAGAACGTAAGCATGAGCAACTTTTGACGCAAAATACATCAGGATAAGCTCCAATAAATTTGGCAATGAGAAATTTCACTTCGTCCCTTCAAGGTACAGAGTAGTATTTCGCTGTTGGTATGGGGGATATTAGTAGGCCATGACCTGCCACCTATTTATTACAAATTTTGACAATTATGATCCGACGACTATACCTTCCTCTAAACGACTGCATCCGTGTGTAGGTGTGTACAAACTTTACGAAGCACATCGCAGATCATGAAGATCTCCGGGCATATGGATGTTTACGTGCAACCACTGTTTCGGAACCAACAACCACATTTTTCTCCAGTGGATGCAGTAATTTGCCATCACTATACCTGAACCCAATCTGCCCCAAACTAGTTTCGGGACGATAATTGATCATTATTTGAAGGCCCCGTCAGTGTCTGCCGACAAATCCCCCCAGCTTCTCAAGGTATCCGTAGTCATCGTTAATTACAACGTAAGGGACTTACTACGCCAATCCCTTCGAAGCATTGAACGGTCCTTGGCAGGTATTCCATCCGAGGTGATTGTAGTGGATAACAACTCGGTGGACGGGTCCGTGGGGATGTTGGCCAAGGAATTTCCGAATATCACCGTGATCGCCAATCGTGCAAACATTGGATTCTCTGCTGCCAACAACCAGGCCATGCGTCTGGCAACTGGAAAATATTTCTTTATCCTGAATCCAGACACTATTGTCGAAGAGGAAACGATCAAGGTATTAATAGACTTCATGGATACCCATCCTGACTCTGGAGCCGTAGGATGCCGAATCCTGAATCCTGACGGAACTTTCGCGCTGGAAAGTCGCAGATCATTCCCAACCCCCGCAGTTGCATTTTACCGGATGACGGGGCTGAGTCGACTATTTCCGCGTAGCCGAATCTTCGGCCACTACAACCTTACATTTCTGCCCGAGAATCAGGTTGCGACCGTTGATGCTCTGAGTGGCTCTTGCATGTTTTTGCGAAGTGCTGCACTGATCGCCTCTAAAGACACTGACGCAGGCCGCGGTAAAGCCGGCCTCTTTGATGAAGACTTTTTTATGTATGGCGAGGATCTTGATTTGTGTTATCGAATCCAAAAAGCCGGCTGGTTGATCTACTATACTCCAGATACTCAAATCATACACTACAAAGGAGAGAGTACCAAGAAAGGGGATCTCAGGTACGTACGGCTCTTCTATGGAGCAATGGTCCGATTCGCACAGAAACACCTGAGCGAAGAGTATCCAAAAGTCTTTCTGTGGATTTTACACCTGGCAGTAATTGTACGCGGGTCCATGACTATACTGGGCAACGCGCTGCAACATCCAGCCGCGCGTGACTTGGTGACTTGCTTCGGGGTGATGACTGCACTGGGACTTTTCCGGTCATTTCAGACTGGATTACAGTTCCCTCCTGTCTTCTACTGGGGCCTGGCTCCACTCTTTGCAATCATTGTTACCGTGGTGATTGCAGCTTGGAACGGGTACCGGGGCAGCGGACCCCGCCTAGGACTGGTATTTCTGGGATCCCTAGTTGCCGTGACAGCGCTCTCAGCACTGTCATTCTTTGTCAAGCAAATCGCATTTTCACGTATGGTCGTGATTGCAAGCCTGCCTGCATGCTTACTGCTTCTTTCTGCCGTGCGCCTGATCCCTAAAGCCAGCAAACGTCTGGGAAGAAGAACTCTCGTGGTCGGTGACCTCCATGATACAAATGTGCTTGCCCCGCAGCAGCTGTCGCAACATGTGGTCGTAGGAATCGCAACGCACACTTACAATCACGATGCCCCATCGAACCTTCCTCATCTGGGGACCTATGACCAATTGCGCGATATTGCGCGCGTCCATGACATCGAATCCGTGATTTTTGTGTCCTCCAGCCTGACCAACAAGGAGATTTTTGCACTCATGCAAAAACTTGCAGGAACCCCGGTGCATACGTACATCCTGGCAGAAGAAAAAGATCACTTGATCGGAAAAGCATCCATTGAAAACCTGGGCAGCCGAATGCTGCTGGAAGCGGAAGACGTCATTGGCACATTGCGGTCGCATACCGCCCGGCGCGTGTCCGATATTGTTGCAGCCCTTGTGGGAGCTCTCATTCATCCAGGTGTTCTGCTGATCTCCAAAATTGCGGGGCCACACTCTAGATGGGCACGCAGATATGAGCGCATCCGTCAGTGGACTACCGTTCTACTTGGCAAACGATCCCTGATCGGCTTTGACGAAAGGGATGAGTTTGTCCCGGCGCCTGAATGGAAACTGCAAACGGGCGTCTTTGCAGCCAGCGAAATGCTGGGACCCCGCCTCAAACGCCCGCCTGAAGAAATTGAGCAGGCGTACTGGTACTACGTACGAAACCAGTCAGCCGTGATGGATTGGCTGATCGCCGTACGTGCGCTGCGTGGACTGGTGTAGGAACCGTCTCTCGATGCACTTGTTGACTCGCTCCCCCCTTACAAGGATAAGGCACGTATGACCAAGAAGTCGGATAAATTTCTGCTGGATTTTGAAAAACCGATTATCGAATTGGAAGATAAGCTTGACGAATTGCGCGAAATTGACGCAGGCGAGATTGATCTTTCTTCTGAAATCGACGCGCTCTCCGCACGGATTGAAGGTCTCCGTAAATCCATCTACGGCAGCCTGACCCGCTGGCAGCGGGTACAGATCGCCCGGCATCCACTTAGACCCTACACGAACGACTATATCGGTGCCCTTACAGAAGGGTTCGTCGAGCTGCATGGGGATCGATGTTATGGAGATGATCCTGCCATCGTCAGTGGATTTGCCACTCTGCGTGGGGACCATTACGGATATAAAGATCGTACGGTACTGATCCTGGGACACCAAAAGGGGCGAGATACAAAGGCACGCCGGCATCGTCGCTTTGGTATGCCCAATCCTGAGGGATACCGTAAGGCCCGACGGCACATGGAACTGGCTGCAAAGTTTGGCAAACCAATTATCTGCCTTCTTGATACACCCGGTGCCTATCCCGGTATGGAAGCAGAAGAGCGAGGGCAGGCGGAGGCAATCGCCCGAAACCTGTTTATCATGGCACGGCTTCCAGTTCCGATCATCGTGGTTGTGATTGGAGAAGGAGCATCTGGAGGGGCGCTTGGGATTGGAGTTGGTGATCAGATGCTGATGCTGGAAAATGCTTGGTATTCTGTTATCTCTCCAGAAAGCTGCTCCTCAATACTGTGGAGATCCTGGGACTATAAAGAGGAGGCCGCACGGGCCCTGAAACTCTCTGCATCTGATCTCACCGAGATCGGCATTGTTGATCAGATTATCGAAGAACCCTTGGGAGGGGCCCACCACGATCCAAGTGCAACCTTTGACCTAGTCGGCCAAGCGATTTGTGATACGCTGCAAGATCTGGCCCAATTGCGTAAAGATGCCCTTCTCAGTCAACGCGTGAAGCGTCTCGACCGCATTGGTGAGTTCAGCGCAGCCGCATAAACCCCCATGTCTGATCATGAGCAACTGCCCCACTATCTGCCATCCAAGCAGTTAGAGCAGATCCTTCAAGGTGCTCTACAAGAGGATATTGGCGCAGGAGATATTACCTCACAAATACTCGTGCCGGAGCATCAACAAGGCCGGGCAACTCTGCTGACGCGAGAAAGTGGCGTGATCGCCGGCCTTGCCGCCGCCCGGCGTGTATTTCACTTGGTCGATCCAGCGATACAATGCAACTGGACTGTAAACGACGGTGATCACGTACCAGCTGATTCAATCATTGGTGTGGTGGCTGGGGCCATGCGCTCTATCCTGACCGCAGAGCGTCTGGCATTGAACCTGCTGCAGCGAATGAGCGGAATCGCGACTGCAACCGCCAAAATGGTTGCCAGTGTAAAAGACTATCCAGTACGTGTTCGGGACACGCGAAAAACCGCCCCTGGATTGCGTCTCCTGGATAAATGGTCTGTCCTGCTGGGAGGTGGCACGAACCATCGAATTGGGCTGTTTGACCGGATACTGATTAAAGACAATCACATTGAAGTGGTGGGAGGACTTGCTGAATCCGTCCAACGCGCCGCGAATCAATTACCCGGCTATCTAATTGATGTGGAAGCCCGAACCATGGCAGAAGTAACCGAGGCATTATCAGTTGCGTCAATGATTGACGTACTCCTTCTTGATAATATGACAACCACCCGCCCTGACGGCTCCTATGATTGCTCGCGCCTGAAACAGGCCATAGATTGCATTGCCGGCCGCATCACGACCGAGGCAACCGGTGGGATCACGCTGGAATCAGCACCATTCATCGCTGCAACAGGAGTCAACTATCTCTCCTGTGGTGCCCTCACGCACTCCTCGCATGCGACTGATATCTCGTTGTCCGTGGACCCACTCTGAAGAATTGAGCGTACATCCGATCACGTTTGAACCGAATCTGCTACATCGCTGTACTTGGGGGATACTGTCGCATAAAATATGACGTTTTCTGAGAGTACCTTACGGGTAAACGAGGCCAGATTCCGGGAGGATTACGAGCGCTTAACCTTGGATGGAGCTACGTCAGACGGTGGACTCAACCGACCCGCTCTCAGTGAAGCGCACTTGGCTGCGCGGGAGACATTCCGGGGTATGATCCGACAACGAGATCTCACGATCCGAGAAGATGATGCAGGAAACCTTTCTGCCTGTCATTCCCCTTCGGGCAAAACGAAACCGGTACTGCTCCTGGGATCTCATCTCGACTCCGTGGCGAATGGCGGGCGCTTTGATGGGACGCTGGGCATCGCAGCGGCCTTTGAAGTGATCCAGGTTCTACGTGAACACTACCCGGATATACCGCTCGAGGTCATTGATTTTACCGATGAAGAAGGAACATGGGTGTCGCTTCTTGGGAGCCGTGCTGCATCTGGACAGCTCACTCAAAAAGATCTTGACCATCCGAGAGGAGATCCTGAAGCTTTCCAGAGAGCACTCGAAGGAGCGGGGCTCACAAGCGAAGGGATCTTGTCCGCTACACGGAATTCAAAGGATCTACATGCCTATCTCGAACTTCATATTGAACAAGGTACCCGGCTTGAGAAAAGCCAAACAGATATTGGAATCGTAACCGGTATGGTCGGTATTCACATGTACCTCGTTACCTTCAGCGGGCAGGCCAACCACGCCGGAACCACCCCGATGAACGAGCGGCATGATGCAGCACTGGGAGCCAGTAAATTTTGCCTGATGGTCCAGGAGACGATCACCGAACAATTCCCCGATTGTGTCGCCACCGTAGGGCGGATGGACTTTTCACCGGGTGCCTTCAATATCGTGGCCGGTCAGGTAACCGCATTCATGGAGCTGCGTACTGAAGATTCTGGTCGTGCCGCACAGTTACAGCAAGCACTGTACGAGATGGCAGAGCGTTCTGCAAAAGAATTTGGTCTGAATGTTAACTTTCAATACCTCGAGTCCGTAATTGAACGTAAGATGGATTCTTCTATCATCGAAGCACTTGAGTCAGGAGCACTTGCTCTTGGGTTGACCAGTCGGCGCCTCCCCTCGCTGGCAGGGCATGATGCACAGTCTATGGCACTGCTTTGCCCTTCTGGCTTAATTTTTGTCCCCTCCGTGGGAGGATTCAGTCATTCTTCGCGGGAGTATACCCACTGGAATGACTGTGTGAGGGGAGCGAATGTGCTCCTGAATGCCGCAAAACAACTTGCTGCGTCTTTGAAGTAATGTCTCGCTCTGTGACCCGGCACCAAACTCATCTGATCTAAACTCCGTCATGCTGCAGGAACAGAGTAGATTTTATCAGCAATTGCTATTCCTTGCGGATATGATCCTCGTGGGGAGTGCCTGGATTGCTGCATACTATCTCCGTTTTGAAGTATTTGATACCTGGCCAATCCCCCTCCCTGAATGGGAGCCGCTGAGCAGATATCTGACCTTTTTCCCGTGGATACTGATCTCTGCCGCTCTCACGTTCTGGGCATCAGGGCTTTATGTGCCTGACCGGGCACAGCGGTGGACCAGTCTCATCCGAAGTGTTGCAAAATCCGTCGGACTAGCTCTGATCATTTCCATGGCATTTTTGTCATTCTATCGCGATTTTAATGTTTCACGACTGACCATCATACTCTTTGCCGCACTCACACCACTCTCCATGCTGGGTTTGCGGCTCTGTATCTACTTTTACGTACGCAATGCCCGCAAACGTGGACGTAATCTGCGCCGCGTCCTCATTGTTGGGGCTGGTCATGCAGGTCGGCGTTTGGCAAAATCCTTTGAGCTGTATCCGTGGATGGGTTTTCAGGTGGTTGGATTTCTGGACGACCATAAGACCGATGAGCCGGATGTCCTGGGCAAAGTCGATGAGATACTACCGCTTCTAGACTCAGCATCCAATCCGATCCATTACGTGTACATTGCTCTGCCCCTCCATGCTGTAGGAAAGATTGAGCAGCTCATCAGCTCGCTTTCCTCACGTCTGGTACATGTCTGCCTCGTGCCCGACCTCCTGCAGCATGATATCATCAACAGCCGAATTACGGATGTAGATGGGCTCCCTGTCCTGCACATCATCGACGAGGCACCCATGGATTTTCGCCGATTTGTCAAACGAAGCCTGGATGTTGTGTTCTCCCTCATGGTTCTGATTCTCTTGTCACCTCTGCTGCTCATTATTGCTCTGTTGGTCCTTCTATCCTCCAAGGGACCGGTTCTTTACCGGCAGGAACGTATGGGGCTCAATGGTAAATGCTTCCACATGCTGAAATTTCGTTCCATGCCGATCACCGCGGAGCAGGAATCGGGAGCTGTCTGGGCAAAAAAAGGTGAAAACCGGGCAACCCCGGTCGGAAGAATCCTCCGGCGTACATCTCTGGACGAACTGCCCCAGTTCATCAATGTACTCAAAGGGGATATGTCTGTGGTTGGCCCACGGCCCGAAAGACCGGTATTCATTAAAGATTTCAAGGACCGTATCCCCCGCTATATGCTCCGTCATAAAATGAAAGCAGGCATTACCGGTTGGGCACAGGTCAATGGATGGCGCGGAAATACCTCCCTGGAAAAACGGATCCAGCACGATATCTACTATATTCAAAACTGGTCTCTGCGTCTGGATGTGAAGATTATGATCCTAACAGTCTGGAAAGGATTTATCAATCGCAACGCATATTGATTTAGGGCCTTGATTCAGTTACAGAACATTGCAATTACGCTCGGGGGAAACCCGATTCTTGAGGGACTCACCTGGACCGTTGGCGATGGGAAGCGTATTGGATTGATTGGCCCCAACGGTGCCGGAAAGACAACCCTGTTACGGGTGATTGGAGGGTATTTGGAAACCGATGGCGGCGAAATTGCCCACTCCAGCTCCGTCGGTTATCTGGCACAGGATGTGCAGGAGATGAGCTCCGGCCGATCCGTCATAGAGGAAACCCTGACCGCATTTGAAGCCATCGAGGCACTCCAAGAACGGGAAGAAGAATTGACCCGTGCCCTTGAAACCCCTGGAGCCGATCAGGAAAAAATTTTGTTGGAGTTGGACCTCATCCATGAACGTCTCGCCGTTCAGGGAGCACATTCCGCACAAGCACGTGCAGAAGCAGTCCTTGAAGGCCTGGGATTTGTCTCCGACGACCTTGATCACCCCATCGATACGCTCTCCGGAGGGTATCGGATGCGGGTAGCACTTGCACGCATTTTGCTGCAAAATCCAGATGTACTACTCCTTGATGAACCCACCAATCATCTCGATATTCTCAGCATTGACTGGTTGGAGAAATACCTGAAAAACTATGCCGGCACGGTTATTCTAGTGTCCCATGACCGCTACTTTCTGAATCGCATGATTGACACGGTCGCTCATCTATACCGTGGACGGGTTACGGAATACGCGGGGAACTATGACTACTTCCTAGTGGAGCGGGAAAAACGACGTGTACTTGAACAGGCTGCCTACGAAAATCAACAGCGCGAAATCCAACAAGCTCAGCGGTTCATTGAACGCTTTCGATACAAGGCCTCAAAGGCGCGACAAGTCCAAAGTCGAATTAAACACCTGGATAAACTTGAGCATCTTCCACCGCCGGAATCCCCGGATGCACAAATCCGAATCCGATTCCCTTCGCCCAACCCGTCTGGACGGACGGTCTTGTCACTCACCACGTTCTCAAAGGTATACACTAGTGCGGATACACCTGCAGTGCGCGTGTTCAACCAAGCCGGTCCCTTGCAAATCAGCCGCGGGCAAAAAATTGCTCTCATCGGTAAAAACGGCGCCGGCAAATCCACTCTGGCACGGATCCTCTTTGGAAGCGAAGCGATTGAGGGCGAGCGCAAGGAGGGGCATAATGTAAATGTACGGCTTTTCGCTCAACACCAGGCAGATGCATTGACTGAAACCGATACCGTACTGGAATCCTTGAACCGGGAAGCCGTCGGACGTGAAGAGGTCTACCTCCGCACGCTGCTGGGGGCATTCCTGTTCACCGGAGACGATGTATTTAAACCGGTCAGTGCACTCTCAGGAGGTGAGAAGAGTCGTTTGGCACTCGCCCGAACCCTCGTAAACCCAGCTAATTTTCTGATCTTGGACGAACCAACCAACCACCTGGATATTCAGTCCATCAAAGTGCTCATTGAAGCACTCCGTCAGTACGATGGCACATTTGTGGTGGTGAGTCATGACCGTCATTTCCTCGACCATGTAGCCAATGTCATCTGGCATGTTGGGAACCAGAAAGTACGTACCTATGAGGGAACCTACTCTGAATACCAATGGGCTTTGGATCATGGCTCTCTCAAACAGGTCAGCCGCGTTCGGCAGACTCCATCCAAGTCAACTGCCAAAACACGCTCCCGATCTGGTGGCCCCAAAACGAAAGATGAAAAGCGACGCGAAGCGGAGGCACGTAACCGGGCCTATCGTGAAGCGAAAATAAATGGCCATTCAAAACCGGATAAACTCACCCCTCACCAGCGAAAACAGCTCTGCGACCAAGCGGAAGCAGCCATCGCGGAGGCAGAAGCACGGAAACTCGTTGCTGAAAAGGCTTTGGCCGACCCGGACACCTATTCAGATCCAGTACGTTCCCAGGAAGCAACCAGTGCCTATGCAACCATTAAGAAAGAGTTGGATGAGCTGTATGCAAATTGGGAGACACTCATGGAGTCATTGCAATGAAAGATTCTCGTATGCGCACCTGCCTAAGATTCGGCGCAGTACTTTTCTGGGGGTTTAGCCTCACATTCTGTGTACAGGGGCAGATCACGAAGCTGCCGCACGCCGACACAACCAGTGGAAATTACTTTGGAACTGCCGTCGCACTGGATGGGAAGCGGGCAATTGTTGGGGCCAGCGGTGAAAAATCCTGCGGTGATGGAGGTGGAGCCGCTTATATCTTCGAACTGACCGATTCTACCGGGTATTGGGAGAAAACTGCACGGCTTCTGCCCAGGGACTGTGTGGCGGGACTTACTTTTGGACGAAAAGTGGCGATTGACGGTCGCGTAGCTCTCGTCGCTGCCAGCCAAGAATACTTTGCAACCGAGCGCTCGAATGCAGTCTACGTGTATGAGGAAAATGACGCAGGTGAATGGAACCAAACTGCACGCCTGACTGGTGGAGAGAGCCGGGGGGCTGTCGGTGCGGCCGTCGCCATCCACAACAACCGTGCACTCCTTACCACTGCCGGAGACCCGACACCCGGCAGCCAAAAGGATGGCGCTGCCTACGTCTACGAGAAAGAAAACGAACGCTGGGGACTGGAACATCAATTAACCGGCTCCGGAAATATCCGACGAGGCGTTTTTGGAGGGAATGCAGCACTTCATGATAATATTCTGGCCGTAGCAAGCAGTGCCTATTTCAGTCGGCGGGCCGGATCCGTATATATCTTTGAGCTCGATCAGAATGGATCCTGGTCTGAGTCCGCCCGGCTGGAGGGGATTGAGGACTTTTATATTTCGTTGGACCTCTATGGGAATGAACTACTCGTCGGGCAAGCTAGGGCTGGTTCTCGCGAGTCTGGGCAAGCGACACTCTTTACACGGGATTCGACAGGGGCCTGGCTGAAGACGGCCACTTTGGAACCTCCGACCCCCTACCGAAAAGGAGCTTTCGGCACCGAGGTAGCACTTTATGAGGATCGTGCGCTGGTGGTCGGCTACGATGAACAGTTGCGGCTGAATTTCAATGTTGATCGTGTGGTGTACATCTACGCCCGCCACGATGGGCAATGGACCTACCAGGGAATTATTGATATTGGAGAAGCCACATTTGGCAACTCTATTGACCTTTATGAAAATACCGCACTCGTCGGTGCCGCAGGGAGCTCCGGCGCGGGTAGAGCCTATGTCATCAGAATCCCATGAACCCAGATATGCTACTTGAGAGCGTTGCTGTCCTGACAGGTATCCTGTGCGTATGGCTGAACGTTCGGCAGAATATCTGGACATGGCCGACTGCCATCATCAGCAGCATCCTTTTTGGAATTGTGTTCTTTGAAGCACGGCTCTATACCACAATGCTCCTGCAAGGGCTCTTCATTGGAATATCGGTCTATGGATGGAAATCCTGGTTAACCGGTGGCCCAGGGGGCGGAATCCTGTTCGTGACCCGACTTCGCCAAATAACGGGATTAACCCTGCTTCTGCTCACGCTAGTGGGGACTACGGGACTTGCCCTGGCCCTCAACTACATCACCGCATCCGACTATCCGATCCTTGAAGGCCTCACCACTACGCTGAGTGTGATCGCCAGTTGGATGGCGGCCCGGAAAATTCTTGAAAGCTGGGTGATCTGGATCGTCACCGACACGATTTATGTTGGGTTGTACCTCGCAACCGGGCTCTATCTCACGCTTCTCTTATACCTATTGTACCTGGGTTTGGCAACCGCAGGATTTATCGCCTGGCGTGATTCTTACCGCAACAACACCATCCTTCGCGAGGCGACCTGATGCCCCGCGCGTAGCTGGTAGAGATAAGTCCCGCCTGGGAGACCATTTGCATGAAACCTGATCGTGTGTTTCCCGGCAGGTAGATGTTGATCCACCAGCGTGCGTACCAATCGACCAGCTACGTCAAATACATGAAGGGTAACCGAACTGCTTTCATTGAGCTGATACTCAATGACTGTTGCCGGATTAAATGGATTTGGATAATTCTGGTGCAGCACCAGCGTGCTGGGAATTTCATCTAGGCGCTCAGTGCTAGTATACACCGGATCAGCCGGGCTTGCAATGATATCAAGCAGATCAAATGATTGTCCCAGGATTTGTGAGTTGACGGATTCTGCAAATCCAAACCAGTGCTGCAATACGCTAGCATAAACTGCGCGGAAATCAATCCCATGCTTAAGATTGCCATGTTCGTCCAGATCCTTCAGCGAAGGGGATTGTCCAAATAAACCCCCTTTTGCCCCCGGACCAAACAGAAATAGTGGTGCAGCAGTGCCATGGTCCGTTCCATCAGAGCCATTTTCGTGCACCCTGCGACCAAATTCGGAGAATGTCATAATCAAGACATTCTGGCTGAGTTCGCCCAAATCTCTCAGAAATGTATTGACCGTTTCGGACATCGCCCGCAGCAGTGTGGCATGCCGACCATAGACGCTACCCTGCGATCCATGCGTGTCAAACCCACCCAGACTGACATGGTATATCTGGGCACCAAGATCTCCTTTGATGAGCCGGGCAACCGTGGAAAGTCTATCGGAAAAATAATATGGCTCAAGCCGTGGATACGAAACGGTATTCTCACCCCTGGAAGCAGCTTCCTGAACGGCCTTGCCATAGATAAACGCATCATTAGCAATGCGACGCATGAATTTAATCTCATTGCCGTACGCATTGTCGGGAGCTTTTTGTTCGTCAAACAGTCCCCCCGTACGAATGAGCCTCCGAAATACTTCTACATTGGCCATAGCCATGCCCATCGCTTGCGCCTGACCATCAAACAAGCGGGAGGTAATGCCACCGACCTGTACAGCCAGAGGATACTCGCGCAGCTTTGTCTCGAAGTCAGGAAATTGGAACTCCAGTTTTCGCCCAATCCACCCGGAGGTATCCTCTGCTCTTTCCCCCACTCCCGACATCCAGTTATCTGTACCCTGAAAATGAGATAAACTTGAATTCTCATACCCTACCCCATGGATGATTGACATCTGTCCCTCTTCATAAAGCTCGCGCAGCGTAGCCATCGCGGGGTGAAATCCCAATTCGGAGGTCAGTGGTAATGCAACGTGCTTTGGAATCGCCAACGTTGGCCGTGCCTTAAAATATTGATCGTCCTCCACGGGGATGATTGTGTTCAGTCCATCATTGCCCCCATCAAGCTGCAGCAGAACTAGAATTCTTTCCGAATCACTCTGGCTAAGCGTATTCAGAACAGACGAATGTGCCAGCGCGTGAACCGCGGTGGAGCCGAGGACGACCGCAGAACCTGCGGCGCGTCCCAGACTGCTGAGAAAATCTCTCCGAGACCACTGGCTATGCTCATCGGTATGCGCGCAACCATGCTCCAGACAACTCCCAAACCGTTCACTCACATTGTATTTCATCACATTACATGAGTTGATACTCCGGTAATCCGACCAACCACCTGACATACTCCATGGTCTGGTATGCAATCCCCTGCCGATTGAGATCCCAACTGTACCAGGGGAAGCCGCGAAGAAAAATGCGGGTCAGGTCCAAAACATAATCGGGGCCGTTTTGCACTTCGTCCGGAATTGGATGGACCATCAGGTCGCCAGCAAACTCCGGGGGTGCATCAATGACAATGCTCTCAAGCGGTACTGCCAGAAAGAATTCAGCCAGCGCTACGGGTACTTTGAATACAGCCATCGGATCATCGCTATCCACCAGCTTACGGGTAACCGTGACCGCATTCACCTTGAAAGATCCAAATTGACCTGGCCACAGTGCCATGGTTAGATTTGACCAGCGCTGCGGCAGGGAAGAGGTTGAAATCCAAGTCCGATACCCTGGCCATCCGGCGACGTTGGGAGGGTCCAGCAAACGCTGTGACTGCTGTTCCATCCACCATCGGATCCTATTCCAACCGGAACGTCCCGGAACCCCTTGCCCAAACGCTCTGAATAATCCGGCAAACAGGGCAGCCGGGCTTTTAACCTGCGCCCCAATCACTTCTTCGGAGTAAAAATGCTGACTCGAAAACAGAGCTTCTAAAACCGGTACAATTTCGAAGTCGTGATCAATAAAACACTGGGCAAGCTCTTCTACAACCGCCTCATGGGGCGTAACGTACACGAATTCTGTATAGAGCTTGCTCGCCATGAAATGCGCGATCTGGGTTGGACGCTCTTCAAATAGCACCTTATGCGCACCCCCGAAATCAAATTTTTCCGCTCTGCCAAAGATGGTTTTTTCTTTGTTGTCCCTCAGACTCTGCGTCAGATGAACGGAGAAATTTCTGAAGTCAACCTGATATCCGGTGAGTGCACGTGACAATTCGACAATATCTGTCTGGGTATAATTGGGATTGCCATGCTGATCAAACTCCCCCATGGTGAAGAGCTCAAGTAATTCTCTCGCATAATTTTCGTTTGGACTTTGCCTCGTACTGAGTCTGCCATCAAGATAGTCCAACATCGAGGGGTCAACGCCGACCGCAATGGTAAAATCTTTGAAATTGCCCAGAGCGTGTTGATGAAGCGTGCTCAAGTACTTGTAGGCCAGAATGGAAAAGAAGTACGTATCGCGCTCTGTTGCAAAATGATCATGCCAAAAAAGCATCATTCGATCCCGGAGACCTCCCATAACCATCCTAGTCATCCAGACCGCCACCAGCTCTGAAGCCCATTCAAACTGCTTGTCAAAGTAAACCTGCCGATCAGCCTCCGTTCCGGTCCAGGGCGGCCAATCCTCATGCCACGAAGGAGGGTCGGGGGCAGAACGCTCTAGGCCTTCCTGAATGATCTGTTTCGTAACCTGGGAAGCCAGCTGACCGGTTGCTTCGCTGACCTGCTCGACACTGCCTCCAAATGTGGCTCTTCGAAACAGGTGTGCGGATTCGCGGAAGGATAGAGGCTGATCGTAAGGCTCCAGACCTGCAGTCGTTTGCACCGGTGGCGGCAATGCCATCTTCTCTGAAGATTTTGCACCACGTTCCTTGAAAAGGTGACGAAAACGCTGAGGGGTTTCAAAAATCGAATCCACCGGACAACCTCTGTGAGACGAGTAGATAAATTACGAAATAGTTTCCCCAATATGTTACAGGAGCAAGATATTACTCTGAAAACCAGTGCTGCTTCTACGAATGGCCAACCCAATTTGAGGGGATTGACCTTCTTCCATTCCATTTCGTTCGAGGACAAGTTGCCCGCTCAAGAAGATAAAAATCCATAATTTCAAGGGACCATGGAATACCTACGTTTGGGCAATAGCGGCATGATGGTTTCCCGGCTTGCACTTGGATGCATGTCATTCGGAGACCGTTCCTGGCAATCCTGGGTATTGAACGAAGAAGAATCTCAGCCAGTGTTCAGGCGTGCGGTTGAACTTGGTATCAATTTCTTTGATACCGCTGATATTTACTCCCATGGAGTCAGCGAAGAAATCACCGGCCGCGCACTCAAGCGCTACGCCAACATGGATGAGATCGTACTGGCTTCTAAGGTCTTTTTCCCGCTTCGGGATGCACCGAATTCTGGCGGCCTCTCAAAAAAAAATATCATTCAGTCATGCGAGGCCAGCTTGCGCAGACTTGATGTGGAAACGATTGACCTCTACCAGATTCACCGCTACGATGTGAATACTCCTATTGAAGAGACTCTGGAGGCGCTAGATATGCTGATTCAGCAGGGCAAGGTGCGCTATATCGGAGCCTCCAGCATGTATGCATGGCAACTGGCTCGGATGCTGGGTGCCGCAGAACTCAATGGGTGGACCCGGTTCGTCAGTATGCAAAACCACTACAACCTCCTGTACCGTGAAGAGGAACGGGAAATGATCCCCCTATGTCAGGAAGAAGGGCTCGCGGTTCTCCCCTGGTCACCGCTGGCCCGAGGCCTACTGGCCCGCGCAGAATCCTTGCAAGACCCCCTTTCTACTCCTCGGGCAAACAGTGACGTGCTCATGCACGAGCGCTATACTACTCCTGAGGATGCAGATGTCATCTCCGCCTTGCGAACCCTCGCCGAAAAGCGTGGCGATCCTCCCGCAGAAATCGCCATGGCATGGCTGTTGTCCAAACCGGGCGTGACTGCCCCGATCATTGGCGTTTCGAAGCTTCCCCATCTGGAGAGTACTGTTCGAAGTCTCTCGCTGGAACTCTCTGCCGAGGAGATTGCCACGCTCGAAGCGCCTTATGTGCCACACCGCATTCTTGGGCATGAATAGGATCGCTCTCACAATCCATCGAAGCTCCACGGCCTGCTTCTTCTTGGAAAATTCACCACTCCAGGCAGTTTTCAGTACCCGATCTTGCCGATGCGATCATGCAGAGACCGCACGGACCTCTTGATCCGCCATGAGACGGTCTTCCTGCTCCACATCAATCTACCCCCGATGGTCATTTACCATCTGTCGCACCCGGCGAGACATGCAATCTTCTGCATGCATCTCCATCAGAGTATTCCACATCGTTTTGGCTGCCAAACTGCCGCTGATTCTGTCATTGGGGCTGCTTTTTGGGGCGTGCACGCGGGATATCCCACTCTTTGAACTCATGAGCCCCGAACAAACCGGGATTACATTTGCCAATATGCTAACTCCCGCGGAAACCCTCAACACCTATGTCTTTCGCAATTTCTATAATGGAGGGGGCGTTGCCATTGGCGATCTGAATCATGACGGGCTGGCAGATGTTTTTCTGACTGGTAATCAGGTGTCCAATCGACTGTACGTTAATCTCGGTAACTTCCGCTTTGAGGATGTCACGGAAGAAGCAGGACTGCATTCAGCTGGTGCCTGGACCACAGGGGTCAGTATGGTAGACATTAATGGAGATGGCTGGTTGGATCTTTATCTCAGCAAATCTGGACCGCCGGGGGGACCCAAACGTCATAACGAGCTTTTTGTGAATCAACACGACGGAACCTTCGCGGAGATGGCCCATGAATACGGGATCGCGTTTCAGGCCCTTGGAATTCACGCGTCCTTTTTTGATTACGACGGAGACCGGGATCTGGATGCCTACATACTAAGTAATCCGGTGCGCTCACTGGATGACCTACAGCCCGCCCCAAACCTTCGACAGCTTCCTGATCCGGACGGCGGCAATCGTCTTTTGCGGAACGATGATCGGCAATTCACAGACGTAACCACAGCTGCAGGGATTTTCAGCAGTAAGATCGGATTCGGACTGGGCGTGTCCGCCGCAGATCTTAACAGAGACGGATGGACCGATCTCTATGTCTCCAACGATTTCTTCGAGCGCGATTATCTCTACCTGAACCAGAATGGGACATTCATCGATGCGGGAACTAGTGCAACCCATACCATGAGCCTCAGCTCTATGGGGGGAGACATCGCGGACTATAATGGGGATGGATGGCCAGATATCTTTATCTCGGATATGCTCCCTGACCTACCTTGGCGCTATCAGTCTCGCATTGCGTTTCCATCTTGGCCAGAGTATCAACGAAGCGTGGCCGACGGGTACCACCACCAAGCAACAAGAAATACCCTGCAGCTGAACCTGGGCCCGTTGCCCGACGGACAAATACGATTCAGCGAGGTTTCCCGCATTGCAGGACTGGAAAGTACCGACTGGAGCTGGGGAGGATTGATTGCAGATTTTGATCTGGATGGCCACCGTGATATTTTTGTTCCGAATGGCATCTTCAAGGATCTTTTGGACCAGGACTTCATTTCCCGCGCCTCAAATGCTGATTCACTTCGAAGCCTCTTTCTTGCCCATGAACAACCGATCCTAAAGCTTCTCGAGCAGGTACCCTCGCACGCCCTCTCAAACCATATGTTTGCCGGTAGTTCAGACCTCCTCTTTGAAGATGTAAGCCAACAATGGGGGCTCGCGACTCCCGGCTTTTCAAACGGGGCAGCCTACGGGGACCTTGATAATGATGGGGATCTGGACCTAGTCATCAATAATGTGAATATGCCAGCATTTATCTACCGTAACCATGCGACAGAACTCTTTCCCGAGCGGGGCCGACTGCAAATCGATCTCCAAGGAAAAGCACCCAACACCGTTGGAGTCGGTGCACAGGTGAGCGTGTGGGCAACTGGGCGCCAGTGGTATACCGAACAATACCTGCAACGTGGATTTCAGTCCAGCGTCGACCCGGTATTGCACTTTGGCTTCCCCGGAGGGTTAGACTCGGTCATTGTCCAATGGCCACACGGCAAACGACAACTCATCACCGATATCGAGAGTAACCGCCGCCTGATCGTTTTGGAATCTCAATGAGCAGATTACACCTTTCGTTATTGTGCCTTTTGACCTTCATCACCGCAGCCTGTGAACGGCCCTCGGAGTATGAAGTAATGTTAGCTCGCGAGACCGCCCGCCCTGATACGATTCAAACACTCTTTTTTAATTATGAACTCGGAATGTCTCGTCAAGCATTCTATGACTCAAGCTGGGCATTGAATCGGCAAGGACTTGTCACCCATGGTCCCAATAACATGAATGTCCAGTATGACCTCACGGATCAGATGCCCTACGAGGCAACCATGCTGTATTATCCTGACTTCAAAGATGATCAAGTCGTTCAGATGCGTATCAGCATCTCGTATGATGCCTGGGCACCCTGGAATCGACATCTCTGGTCTGACAGTCTGATTATTGATGTCCGGGACCTCATGGAAGCATGGTATGGAGAAAGATTTTTGACTCGGCAGGTTTCCCTGCCATTGATTGGCCCCACGAATGAGTTTGTCAAGATTGATGCGAACCGACAGATTACGATTCAGCGCAATTCTGACAGCGAAGTACTGGTAAACATCACCGATCTGCGAGCCCTTCCTCCCGAAGACAATGAATAGAACGGTGTCCGTCCTGTTGGCTGTTTTTCTGGGGGCATGTACTGCAGAGAAGGGACCGCTCTTTGAGCAGATTGATGTAAAAGAAGCGGGGATTAATTTTGAGAACGCTCTCCGATATGAAGACGAATTCAACGTATACCGGTACCGCAATTTTTATAATGGAGGTGGCGTGGCTATTGGCGACATCAACAATGATGGGCTCCCCGACGTGTTTCTGACGGGCAATCAGACCCCGAACCGCCTCTATCTGAATAAGGGAAATTTTCAGTTTCAGGATATATCCGAAGAAGCTGGCATCATGGGAACGCGTGCCTGGAGCACCGGGGTCAGCATGGCCGATATCAATGGAGATGGACTCCTGGATCTCTACGTCTGCAACTCGGGAATCGTATCTGGAGACGACCGGCGCAACGAATTATATATCAACCAGGGAGATGGAACCTTCCAGGAACTCGGGCACACGTACGGACTGGATGATGCCGGATTATCCACACATGCTACCTTTTTGGACTATGATCGTGACGGCGATGTGGACATGTTTCTGGTCAATAACTCGTTTCGGAGCATCATGGACTTCAACCTCGAAGTCAATACACGCCATGTGCCGCATATGGCTGGGGGCGATAAGCTGTTTCGTAACGAAGCTCCCGATGCACATTTTACAGATGTCACTGTAAGCTCCGGGATCTATCGCAGCGAGATTGGCTTTGGCCTTGGTGCCTCTGTCGGTGATTTGAACCGTGACGGATGGCCTGATCTCTATATCTCGAATGATTTTTTCGAATACGATTATCTCTACATCAACAATCAGGATGGGACCTTCTCCGAATCACTTCAAAAGAGCATCAAAAGCGTGAGTGCAGCTGCAATGGGAGCCGATATGGCGGATCTCAATGGAGATGGCTATCTAGATATTTTTGTCACAGACATGCTCCCGGCAACAGACTACCGCCTCAAGACAGTATCTGCATTTGATAGCTGGGAACGTTACAAGGCCTACGTACGTGACGACTACTACCATCAATTCACCCGCAATACGCTGCAGATGAACCGGGGCAATGACCTGAACTCCACGGTACGTTTCGCCGAGGTCGGGAGGATGCTTCGCCTACACGCGAGTGATTGGAGCTGGGGAGCGCTGATCGCCGACTATGACCACGACGGAACACGGGATATATTCGTGGCAAATGGGATCTATCGTGATCTGACCAATGCAGACTATCTGGAAGAGATCCGGGATGAAGACACCCGAAACATGCTAACCAGCGAAAACTATGTGGATTGGAAAACCCTGATCGAAATGATTCCAACCCAACCCATCCCGAACCACATGTTCGTTGGGAACCCAGCGCAGCCCTTTGAGGATCTTACCGAAGCTTGGGGGCTTTCAGTACCCGGTTTTTCGAATGGCAGCGCCTATGCGGACTTGGATTTGGATGGAGACCTGGACCTTTTGATCAACAATATTGGGGGAGCACCAATGCTGTTTCGTAACTGGGCCACCGATCAGTTCCCCAACCATGAGTGGCTCCAGATTGTGCTTGAAGGCAAGCCTCCCAACACCCAGGCCGTGGGTGCGCAGATCAGCGCCTGGCAAGACTCTAAGCTCTGGTATACTGAGCAACAGCCTGTCAGGGGATTCCAAAGTAGTGTGGACCCGGTTCTACACCTCGGACTTGGCCCCGACACAAAGACGATAGACTCCCTAGTCATCCACTGGCCCAGTGGTGCTGTGACTCTCCGCGAAAATGTCCGCACAAGTCAGCGCCTTGAGTTTCAAGAGCCTTCGGCCTCTTCTGAATCAACCCCTGCTCCCCTTCCTGCGCAGCTATCAAGGCAGGATCCACTCCTGATCCCTGTTGACGCAGATTCAATTGGATTGGGGTGGCGTCACCGGGAAAACGTGTTCAGCGATTTTGATCAACAACCCCTGCTTTTTCATATGCGCTCGACCGAAGGGCCTGCCATGTGTAAGGGAGACTTCAATGGAGACGGACAACAGGACCTGTATTTCGGTGGAGCACGTGGTCAAGCCGGAGCCGTATTCGTACAAACGAATCACGGATCCTTTGAACAGATTCCTCAATCCGTACTGGAGGAGGATGCCACCTCGGAAGATGTGGATTGCGAGTGGCTAGATGTAGACGCAGATGGCGATCAGGATTTGTTTGTGGCAAGTGGCAGTAGCGAACTGCCCAGCAGCAGCTCAGCACTGGTAGACCGGCTATATCTCAACGATGGCACAGGATCCCTCTCCCGCGGCGAGTCATTGATCGGACTCAGTCCACGCGGATTTTCTCCCACTTCAACGGTCTGCGCCCTGGATTTTGATGTGGACGGGGACCTGGATCTCTTCCTTGGCGGTCGATTGCAACCGTTCGCGTACGGGGTTCCCGTTCGTAGCCAACTGCTAAGTAACGACGGAACCGGAACCTTCACCGATGCCACCTCCCGCTTTGCGCCCAACCTTGAGTCCATTGGACTCATCACCGATGCTGCCTGTGCAGATTTTGACGGAGACGGCCGCCCAGACCTACTCCTCAGTGGAGAATGGATGCCGTTGACTTTATTGAGAAACGATCAGGGGGCCTTTGTGCCAGCAACTGCGGGGCTGGAAAATTCCGCTGGATGGTGGCAATCGATCCTGATCCTGGATCTGGATGAGGATGGAGATCTGGACTTTATTGTGGGCAATCATGGCCTCAACTCACGGTTCAAACCTCCTGTAGACATGTGGATCGCCGATTTTGATCGTAATGGGAGCATAGAGCAAGTTTTTGCCAGAACTGTAGATGGGCTGCAACTACCCTGGCATTTACGCCATGACCTAGTTGCACAAATCCCCCATCTGGTCCGGACTTTCCCAACTTATGCATCGTACGCTGAAGCTACGATCCAGGACATCTTTTCGCAAGAGGAGCTGAGCCGGGCAATACACCTGCGCGTGAATGAACTCCGTAGCATGATCGGAATCAATGACGGAACCGGAAACTTTACCGTCAACCCGGCACCACAGGAAATGCAACTCTCTCCTGTATATGGCATGGCTGACCTTCCTACGGCAAATGGGCATCTGATTCTGGCCGGAGGCAATCTGCACGAGGTGAAGCCGGAGGCAGGAAGGTATGATGCCAGCTACGGTACTGCGTTCATGACTCCCTCCATGGAACCGCTAACCTGGCACGCGTCCGGCTTTTTTGTTGAGGGACAGGTACGGCAAATCCTAACGATTGAGATCAATGGTCGTACCCATGTCATTGTTGCCCGCAACAACGACGCACTCAGTATCTTTGCATATGCGGATTAGCCTCGTCCTGCTTCTGGTCCTCCTTCTGGGCTGCAGGGGTGAACCGAAATCTGAGGACAGATTGTTCACCCTTCTGGACAAGGCCCGAACCGGTGTAGATTTCGAGAACACACTGGTGCCAGAAGATGATTTCAATATTATTGATTACCTGTATTTCTACGATGGGGGTGGAGTCGCCATCGGAGATATCAACAATGACCGCCTGCCCGACCTGTTTCTGACCGGCAATCAAGTCCCTGACCGTCTCTACCTGAATCGGGGAAGTTTCCGGTTTGACGATGTGACTACCGCTGCAGGCATCCTTTCCGAGGAAAATACCTGGTCCACCGGTGTCAGTATGGCGGATGTGAACGGGGACGGCTGGCTGGATATTTATGTCTGCAGAGTCAATCATCTAATCAAAGCCGGACATAATCAACTCTATATCAACCAACAGGACGGAACCTTCAAGGAAGAGAGCCAGCGCTATGGGCTGGACTTTGAAGGCCTCTCCACGCATACAGCCTGGCTGGACTATGACTTGGATGGAGACCTAGATCTATATCTGCTCAATCACGCACTTCACTCACGGGAGTCCTATGTCCATTCCTGGAGGAGAATGATTGATGCACCGAGAGTGGGGGATAAATTTTATCGCCAGGATGATGGATACTTTGTAAGCATTGCAGCGGAGGCCGGTATCTACAGCAGTGCATTGGGATATGGTCTGGGGATTGCGACCAGCGACCTGAACCAGGATGGTTGGCCAGATCTATATATCGGCAATGATTTTCATGAAGATGACTACTTATATCTAAATACCGGACTGGGGACATTCACGGAATCGCTCTGGAAGACCACGGGACAGACCAGTCGCTCAACCATGGGAGTTGATATTGCTGATCTGAACAATGATGGCCTGCCGGACATTGTTGCACTGGATATGCTACCCCCAGACCTGGCAACTCAGCGTACCGCTGGCAATGCAAATGCGGATGCACGGATGCGAATTCTGGCAGATTTTGGTTATGGCCCGCAGGTTGCAAGGAACACGCTGCAACTGCATCGGGGAGTCGCTCCCGAAGGGACGCCCTTCTTTAGCGAGATTGCATCCTTCGCCGGGATTACCGCAACCGACTGGTCATGGGCTCCTCTGGCGGGAGACTTTGATGGGGATGGCTGGAAGGACTTGTACATTACGAATGGGATTCCTGGCAGGCCCAACGATATGGACTATATCGAGTATGTTGCTGCACCGGACATTCAGCGCATCCTGCATGAAGGATCCCCTGCCCAGGAAGCCGAGATTGCACTGAAAATGCCCGCGGCGACCGTATCCAATTATGCTTTCAAGGGAGGACGCAATCTCCAATTTGAGGATGTCAGTACCACCTGGGGGATCGCGGATCCTGTCATTGGCAATGGTGCCGCGTACGGTGACCTAGATCTGGATGGAGACTTGGACCTAATTGTCAATGCATTGAATCACCCCGCCCTGATCTACCGCAATGAATCCACGAATAATCACATCTCCGTCATTCTTCGCGGTACCGGGCGCAACACATCTGCCATCGGTGCCAAGATCAGCGTATGGGCATCCGGCATCCCGATGATGCAGGAGCAATTCCCTTCCCGCGGATTCCAGTCCTCCGTAGACCACATACTGAGTTTTGGAATTGGTGACGCATTGATCGCAGACTCTGTTGTTGTGATCTGGCCTTCCGGCCTTCGCTCGCACAGAGACCACGTCTCTGCCGGGACCCGCCTGGTTCTGGATGAAACCGATGGCCGAATACCTCCTACAGAAAAGGCGGAGGACCCGATCCCCCTGATAGAACTGGTAACAAATCATGGAATTGCCTTCACGCACACCGAAGATGAGGTATGGGATTTTGAAATTCTTCCGCTACTGCCCTATGGGCGCAGTACACGAGGTGCTGCACTGGCAGTTGCAGATGTCAACGGGGACCAGCTTGAAGATATCTATTTAGGCGGTGCGCGCGGCCAGCCAGATGTTCTTTATCTACAGCTTCCAGACGGGACCTTCAAGAATACACCGTTTCCGAATTCGGGTCAATCTAGCGAAGCCAATGCTGCACTCTTCTTTGATGCGGATGGAGACAAAGATCTGGATTTGTATGTCGTAAACGGCGGATGGACTGGCCCTGCCGAACTGCATCAGGATCAACTGTATATCAATTCGGGGAGCGGAGATTTTTATGCTGATTCCACCAGGCTGCCGGTGCTGTACTCCAACGGGACCGCTGTGGCAGCAGCGGATATTGATCTTGATGGAGACCTAGATCTCTTTGTGGGGAGCGATACTCCCCCTGATAGTTATGCCGAAGCAGGAAAAAGCAGTTTGCTTTTAAACGACGGGACCGGACATTTTCGCGATGTCACGGAAAGTTATTCCGCCGTCCTCCAACACGTCGGACATGTAACCGGAGCGGCTTGGGCTGACCTGGTGGGAGATTCACTGCCCGACCTTGTACTCGTTGGAGAGTGGATGCCTGTCACCATTTTTGAGAATCGCGGGACCGAACTGATTCACCGAACCGACTCTCTGGGCCTCTCAAATTCCACCGGCCTGTGGCAAAGCCTGGCTGTACTGGACTTGAATGGGGATGGATTCAACGACCTAGTGGCGGGGAATCTTGGCCTGAATACAGTACTTGACGTACCCATTGCACTCTTTGCTGATGATTTTGACCAAAATGGGAAGATTGACCCGGTGATTGCTCAGTGGGAGCATGAAGAGTGGTATGCATGGGCATCCCGCGACGCGCTACTGCAGCATTTACCAGCGCTCTCAGCGAAAATACCCACCTATAATGCTTACAAGGACCTATCGATTACTGATTTATTCGGTGAGGATATTCAACCAGACCAGATCGTCCAAACCCTCCATTCTACCGTCTACTGGAATCGTGCCGCGGAACACTTCACCGCGGAAGTAATGCCCCATGAAGTCCAATGGGCCCCCGTGATGTCCCTGGAAGCCGCCAGGATGGAACTGGGTACAGGATTATTTTTGGCGGGGAATCTGTCTGCAACCTCGGATGCGTTTGGCGCCTCGAATGCGAGCTGGGGCCTGCTATTGAATTTTACGGAAACGGGCAATATGCACATCATGCATGACAGTGGATTCCATGTTCCAGGAGAGGCTAGAAACATCCGCCTCGTCAAGGGCGACTCCAACCAGATCATAGTTGCCCGATCAGATGACACACCAATTATCTTCAAACTCAACGCCCCACTTACCCGATAACTTCTATCTCCCTCGACTCACAAAGAAGTACTCCCTAGGCATAATTTATTCTGCCACTAAGGGACGGCGATTTTAGTGCTTCAATGACCAAACCATGTGATCCTACAGATTCGGTGTTGGAGGCGCAGTCACGTTCTCAGAACCCCCCGCATTCTTTACGTAAGCGTCTAACCAGCGCGTCGTTTCCCAAAGCACATGCCCAACAGATTCCCGCGCACGATATCCGTGGCTTTCATGGGGAAGCATGACTAGGCGTGCAGTCTTACCAAGTCCCTTTAATGCTCCATAAAAGCGGTGGCTCTGAAGTGGAAACGTTCCTGAATTATTATCTGCTTCACCATGAATGAGCAAAATTGGCTCATTCACCTTATCCGCATGCATGAACGGTGACATCGTATAGTACGTCTCTGGTGACTCCCAGAACAGACGCTCTTCCCGCTGAAATCCAAAGGGGGTCAGTGTACGGTTATAAGCGCCGCTTCTCGCAATTCCAGCCCGGAAGAGATCGGAATGGGCCAAGAGGTTTGCGGTCATAAATGCACCGTAGGAGTGTCCCGCAATTGCCACACGATTGGGATCTACAACTCCCCGTGTTACGCCAGCATCAATCGCCGCCTGTGCATTGGCTACCAGCTGTTCCCTAAATGTGTCGTTAGGCTCCTCTTCCCCCTCCCCAATCACGGGCATAGAGGTGCCATCAAGTACAGCATATCCTTGAGTTACGTAGGGGATCGCCCCTGAATAGCTCATGTACTTGAATCGAAATGGACTGCCGCTTCGCTGACCAGCGAAGGCAGCATTTTTGAATTCACGCGGATAAGCCCAGATAAGTGTTGGAAGCGGACCATCCTGCTCACTATCATAACCCGGTGGGAGATACAGTGTTGCCTTCAAGGGGACTCCATCTGCACGCGTATAATTGAGTTCCTCTTTTGTCATAGCAGCCAGCTCTGGATAAGGATGTTCAAAGTTTGTCACGGCCGCCAGAGAACCCTCTTCCAGATCACGTACAAAGTAATTCGGCGGATCGTCAACCGACTCCCGAACAGTCAGAATGCGGGAGTCATCAATAATTGAAACAGGACGTTCATAGTATGGCGCCTCGCTTCGGAAGAGCGTAACGGTTTCGCCCGTGCCCAAATTCAGCTTTCGCAAAAACGGGTGGTCCCCATCCTCCGATGCTCCGGTACCGATAAGCAGGAGTTGATTCCCATCCATCCGAAGCACGGACGTCCCCTGTGCTGTGCGTATCCTCTGAAAGGTCCCCGGGTTACTATAACGATCTTCCGTGGAGCGATCAAACACCACCTTGGTGATCTCCCCAGGATTTGAAGGATTCAACAGAGATGTCTTTTGTTGCCGGGTAGACCACCATGTTTCCATAACCAGAGCCAGTGATTCATTGCCCCACAGGATTCCACCGTACCGGAGTTGCAACTTTACCAGGGACACGGGATCGGATTCAAAGGGTGCATCCAGTAAAAAAACTTCGTCTCTTAGCATTGCATCTACTCCTGCATCGCCCCCATCTAATGCTTCAACCCAAACAAGCGTAGCGGGCACATCTGCTCTCCAAGCCATACTGCGGGGCCCTTTGGTGGTGGACCCAAATGCAACCGGTACATTATCTGCCAGAGGCAACCGTGCTACTTCTTTGACAGGCTGTCCCTGTGTGTCATAGATCGTATAACTGTGCGGAAAACGACTTGCCGGGACCAGATAGGAAAATGGGCGATGCATTTCGCGAATCAGAATATATTGCCCATCTGGAGACGGTTCCGGGGTCAGGGCTAATCCCACTGGCCCTAGCGGAGTAACCGTGCCCTCAAGTGTGATATGCAAGATCTGAGATGTCATGAACCATGCAAAAAGATCTTCGTCATGCGGATTCGAGAGTAAATCCTGGTACGTCCGTGCTGGTGCCTCTTCTCCCAGGTTCTCCTGCACCACCGGACCTTCTGGAGCTAGCGGCTGGGTCGGCATGTCTGCCTGATCCTCTGGAATAGCACGGACCAGCAGGGACTGTGAGTCCGGATGCCAGTTCAGGCTGCCATAGGTCACATCGTTAACCGCAACGTCTGCTAATTTATGAGCGATCCCAGTGGATACTTCAGCGACATACAAATCTATCCGGTCAACCATGTCCACGGTAAATGCTAAATGTGTCCCATCCGGTGCCCATGATACATTTCGAACTCCACCAGATTCCGGAATCCCCGTTACGGGACGTGCCGGACTTGCGTCAAATGACTTGAAGCTGATTCCTGAATAAGCGGTGCTCCGGCTTGGACCATGAATCCTCGGATTGATCCGCATCCCGGCAAGGCGCATCTCTGGCGCAGCAACGTCTGCAATCGAGGGAAGCCCCGGCCTGTGTAGCAAGGCTATGAGCATACCATCGGGGCTCAACCGGACCGATGGGGTGACGGGGGCATCAAGTAACCGATCTAGCGGTGCGGGCGGGGCTTGATAGTCCAGTTGTGCCTCCGCGGAGCGCACACTAAGAGTAACCATAAACAGTATACATAGGAGGATAGGTGGATATTTCATGATCTGGCCTGAACTTGATTTTACCGAAAATACGACCGAACCAACAACCTATCCGAATCCTTTATTGTTCCGAAACCTGAAAGAATATTCTCCACAACCTTTTATGGCTTACGGCACAGATTTCAGATGACGCTTTGAGTCAGGCGTATATCCTGCCGCCCCTTAACAATACAGTTCTTTCGACTCTGGAAGATTCCCTATCTGGCTTCTTGTACTGGCTCACTATCACGGGACTCGGATTGGGCTGCCGAATCGTTTCCGAATCGACGTGAAGGACATACATCCTGTTGTACATACATCAATCAGGGCACCATCAAATCACCTATTCAGTCCCTCCAAAACAAAATATTTTCCTGAAAAATCATTCAATCTTAACAAATAATTCACATTCATGACCGATGCATTTCAACCGAAATATCAAAAAAATATCGTATCTTACCTTGCACGTGAGGCTGCACTTGCCTATTCGGCCTTTTTTCAATCATATTTCATCTTACAACATGAAGATAAAATTACTTCTATACGCGCTGATCCCGCTCGTAGCTTTTTCGGCGGGAAGCGCTTTCGCCCAAAGCCAGGTTCAAGGTACGGTGCGTGACGCCTCGTCAGCTGAACCTCTGCCTGGTGTAAACATCATTATTAAGGGGACCTTTGAGGGGACCACTTCCGACATCAATGGAGCTTACAGTCTCACTGTGGCTTCGCTTCAGGACACCTTGGTCTTTTCCTTTATCGGATTTGACACGCAGGAAGTCGGAATTGATGGCCGGTCAACTATTGACGTAGACTTGGTCGAGACGGTATTCGAAATCGGCGAAGAACTTGTCGTAACAGGTTATGGATCCCAGGAACGTCGAACCATTACAGGTTCCGTTTCTAACCTTGGAGAAGATGATTTTTTAACTGGCAACGTGAATTCTGTCGAGGAAATGATCCAAGGCAAGGTTGCCGGGCTTCAGATCACCACCCGCAATGGGAACCCGAATGACCTCCCAGATGTCCGGCTCCGAGGAATTTCTTCCTTTGGGGCAAACCAGTCTCCTCTGGTTGTCGTGGACGGTGTTGTTGGTGGTAGCATCGACAGCATTGACCCTACAGACATTGAGTCCATCGATGTTCTTAAGGATGCCTCGGCCTCTGCCATTTATGGGACTCGGGGATCCGCTGGTGTGATCCTTATCACTACCAAAACTGGTGAGGCCCGCGAGGGGGTATCTGTTGACTACAACGCCTACTACACCTTTGAAGGAATTGAAAATCGCCTGGATGTCCTTTCGGGTGATGATTTCCGTCGGCTGTCCCAGGAAAGTGGTTTTGCCGCCCCAGATCATGGCCATAATACGGACTGGTTTGAGGAAGTCACCCAGCAAGGCTCAAACATGGTTCACACCCTTGCGCTCAGTGGTGGAAGTGAAAACTCAATTTACCGGGTTTCCGGGAATTTCCGCGACCGCAATGGAATTCAGCGCTATACCGGCTTCCAGGAAATCGGTGGACGGCTAAACTTCACGCAGTGGACGCTGAATCGCAAGTTGGAAATTACCATCCAGCTGTCAGCGAATAAGAGGGATCAAAACTTCGGTTTTGCAGATGCCTTCAAGTTCTCCGGCGTTATGAACCCGACCGCACCGGTCACAGCAGACGGATTTGAGAATACTGGTGGATTCTTTGAACAGCCACTGTTTAACTATTTCAATCCGGTTGCAATCATTGAAGAAGGAAGCCGGACGGGTGAAAACAAGCTTTTCACCAGTGTATTCCGGGGTGAATACGATTTGTCTGTGCTCCTGCCCGGTCTCTCGGTCGCAGCGCAGTATTCCTATCAGAACAACGATGTGGTCGCGAGAAATTTCTACTCGCGGCGGCATAAAGTTGGTGGTGGTGCCACTGCTGCTTCGCTTGGACCTGGATTCGCTTCGCAGTCCTATGCAGATTTGGAGAGTGAGCTTTTTGAAACAACTCTTCACTATGCCGGAGATTTGACCAGCGACGCTGCACTTGAGCTTATTGCAGGTTACTCTTACAATGACTTCATCAGTGAAGGCTTCGATGCTGGCGGAGGTGACTTTGTTACGGATAACGTTGAAGTGAACAACTTCTCTTTCGCACAGGACTTCAACCAGGGAGAAGCCAGTGTTGGTAGCTTCCGGGATACGAATCGTCTGATCGCCTTCTTTGGCCGTGCGAATGTGAACTACGACGGAACCTTCTTCTTGAATGGCAGCATTCGCCGGGAAGGGTCCTCCCGCTTTGGGGTTGACAACAAATGGGGCCTTTTCTGGTCCGCCGGGGTTGGGGTTGAGTTGGCCAACCTTGTAGATCTCCCTTACTTCAGCGAATTGCGCCTCCGGGCCAGTATTGGTAAGACCGGTCAGGACGCTCCCACCAGCGGCCTTTCCCTCTCCAGACTGGGACCTGCAGGGAGTTTCTTTGTGAATGGTCAGTACATTCAAAGCTTCAGTCCGGTCAGTAACCCAAATCCAGATCTGAAATGGGAAGAAAAGACCGAAATCAATATTGGGCTTGACTTCGTTGCTCTGGACAATCGTCTGAGTGGTCGTATAGATGCCTACCAGTCGACGACCAGTGACTTGCTCTTCCAGATCGCCGTTCCTGTTCCTCCGAACCTGTTTCCAACCACCTGGAGCAATGTTGGAGAATTGTCAACCCAAGGTCTGGAGCTGTCTGTGGACTATGATATACTCCAAGCCAGTTCTCCCTCTGGCTTCTCATGGAATTCAGGGATAATTGCTTCCTTCTACTCAGAAACAATGCTGGATGAGTACCTGACGGAAGATGTCCAGTTCATCGCTGAGCCTGGTGCTCCGGGACTCAATAATGTCCAGATGATTCGGATTAAGGAGGGTGAGCCCATTGGACAATTGTGGGGCCCTGTTTTCTCGAGAATTGGTGACAATGGCCGGTGGCTCTTCCATGCCGCAGACGGCTCGGAAAAAGAGTATGAAGACTTGGCTTTTGGAGCTGATGGGGACGAACAAATTCTCGGAAATGGCCTTCCTGATTTCCAACTGGGTTGGTCAAACCGGATGTCCTACGGAGATTTTGATGCGAGCTTCTTCTTGGAAGGAGTATTTGGCCATCAAATCGCGAATATGTTCAGCACATTCTACTCAGTACCAAAGCAGATTTCATCTTACAACGTCTTGCAGGATGCTTTCGATTTGGCTAATCTTAACGATGATCCACGCTGGTCCAGTTACCATGTTGAGAACGGGGACTATATTCGTCTGAGCAACGCCTCGATTGGATATACTCTTCCTGCTTCTGTGCTTGGTAACTCCCCCATCCGGCGAGTGCGGATCTATCTGTCCGGGAACAACCTGTTTACGATCACCGGCTATTCCGGCCTGAATCCTCAGGTACGGTATGTGGACAGGAATCAAGGACAGTCAGGTCAGGGTGCCACCGTTGGTCCATTGGGGCCAGGAATTGAACGGCGTCTTGAGTATTTCACTACGCGCTCCGTCAGCTTTGGCGTGAACATCAACTTGTAACCAAGACCAACAAATGAACAGAGTTAAAATGAAAAAGACATTTACACGTCACTCGTTGGTCCTTGCATTGGGCATGTTGCTATTTGCTCCAGCCTGTACGGACCTCGGGGAAACTGTTGACAGTCAAGTTCAGCCCTCCGACTTTTTCCAGAATGACCAGCAGTTCATCTCAGCGATGGGCGATGCGTACAGCAACCTGGGATCGGTTGGAGGAAGTGGATCTCCTGGACAGCTCAATGAAGTCACAACCGATGAGTTAATCGTCCCAACTCGAGGACAGGACTGGTCCGATGGCGGCTTCTGGGTCCGGCTCCATACCCATGCATGGTTACCCAACGAAGGTACATTTGAGGGATTCTGGAATGGATACTTTGGCGGTGTTAATAACGCCAACCGTCTCATTTTTCAGTTTGAGAGTGCTTTGGATGAAGGAACCGCGAACGCTGACCTTGTCGTCCCGTTCGTATCTGAGCTAAAGGCGCTTCGGGCGTTCTACTACTTTTGGCTTCTTGACGCCTTTGGTAATGTACCGATCGTTACCAGCTTCATTGACGCAGAAGAACAGCCGTCTCAACCATCTTCGAGTTTTGCAGAAGGCCGGCGTATGGTTTTTGAATTCGTGGAGAGGGAACTCCTGGATAACCTACCCAACCTGAGCTCAGACGCACGGGGCACTTACGGTCGCATGAATGCATACGTGGCGCAGATGACCTTGGCAAAGTTGTACATGAATGCCGAAGTCTATACGGGAGTACCTAGATGGAATGATGCGCTGACCCACCTGAATGGGATCATTAATTCTGGAGTCTATAGTTTGGCAGTAGATTACCATTCCAATTTTGCGGTTCAGAATGATGGATCACCTGAAAATATTTTCGTTGTTCCCTACGACAAAGTATTCCGGGGCGGGCTCAATATCCATCAAATGACCCTGCATTATGGAAGTCAGAACACCTACAACTTCCAGAATCAGCCATGGAATGGTTGGAGTGCGACGCAAAAGATCTATGAATCCGTCATCAATCCCGATCAAAACCCAGGCCCCCAAGGTGAAGTTTGGGGAGTCATGCCTACTAGTGATGATGCCGGCGTGGAACGCGTTATGGGAACGATGGATGATCGTCTCGGCAATTTCCTGGTTGGCCCCCAGTATACAGCTGGTGGTGATCGCGTGTTGGATTCTGGTGTGTTCAGTGATTTTGACAAGAATGGGGAACCGCTCTCCTTCGTACCTATGATCACTGAGTTTGATGATGACGAATTTCGGGGGCTTACCTGTCGCCAGTGCGGTGCCCGGATTGGTAAATACGAGTTCGAGAATGGAATCGGCGCAAGTGGGAGCAATGACTTTGTGATCTTTCGGTACGCTGATGTCCTGCTTCTCAAAGCCGAAGCTCTATGGAGGCAAAATTCTGCCAGTGCCGAGGCATTAGCTCTGGTCAATCAGGTTCGTATGCGCTCTGGGGTTGATCCATTTGACAATCTCACTGCTGATCGTCTGTTGGCTGAGCGTGGACGGGAATTGTTCTTTGAACAGACTCGGCGACAGGACCAGATTCGATTCGCTGGGGCAGAAGGTGGTGAAACGCGTTATAACGATCCTTGGAGATACAAGGGACTCTCCGATGCATTTCGTAACGTGGCACCGATTCCCGAAAACCAATTACAGGCTAATCCGAATCTAGTCCAGAACCCCGGTTACTAGATTTTGCGAATTCCCTTGGTATAGTAGGACGGCCGTCAGATAAGGCTACGGGGCGCTATGTATTTCGTAAA